>NZ_JBQFZK010000005.1:0-188466 GCF_056542185.1 Ruegeria sp. AE4
CACAACCTAGACTGACGGGATGAAGGGAAGGCGGAAGCCTATTGAGGCCGCATCCTGAACGCGCCCAAACGGCGACTTCTTCAACACTATCTCCGCTCACCGCCAATTCACGCGCGACCAGGTGAACGGCCCCTATCTCGAAGGGCGGCCATTCAAGCCTGGCGCAGCGAAGGTTCCGAGAGAGCCCTAAGCAGAACGTTAGATTTTCTCAGTGTGCCACGCTGCAACAGATACGCTGCCGAATTCAGCGTAAACTGGAGTAGTAACAATCAGCGTTGAAACCTGTTATTTTGCTGATCGTTTCGAGACGGCCCTTTGATCTGTAAGCTGACGTTGTTGTTATCCCGTAGCCATATTCCCGTTTTAAGATGATCGGTAAGCCAACGGCGAACTGATGCATGTGGGGGATTTCTGCGTTTGGGTCCTTGATTGCATTTTTCGGAGATTTTTGCAGGGCGCGCTCGCGAAAATCAGAGTAACTCTGCCCACCAATCACCGTTTGATTGGCAAGGTTCTGAAGCCTTGGACCAAGTTTGGCGTCCTTGAAAAAGTCGGTACCGAAACTTCTGGCAACTAGCGCGTAACCAAAGGCGCTTTCTGCTCCCAGAGTGTGATACCAATAGCCGCGGTAGCCGCGAAATGAGTTTTCTTTCAGCATGCCTTGGGCATCTATCTTTTTGATGAAAGAGGAGCGGCGCTTGCGTATTTCGCTTTTGGCGAGCCATGCATCACGTTTCCACCTAGCGTAGGCAAGCACGCCCAAACCATAGTCTCCAAATTCATACAATCCGTCACTTTGCGCGCCGTTTGACGCCAGTGGGGAAAGGAATTTCTTGTAGATCTTGTCAAAGTACGTATCCAGTATTCGTTTCTGGTCTGGTGTCGCGTATTCCTCAAGCACAATGGCCGAATACAACATTGCAACGCCAGTATAGCCAGTGTGTTGCACAACATGCAGTGGACATGGTTGGTCGCTTCGGCCACCTTTCCAGCACTCCACTTTCTTTGCGCTATTATATGATGGGGCATTCAGCAGGGCGTTCGCTTTCCCAAGATGGACCAGAGTGCCCAAGATTTTTTTGCTGGCCGCGGCGTCACCTTTTGCCGCCGCGCCATATGAAACTTCTAAGAGCTTTGTCCACCTTTTGGAGAAGGCATCGTGGTTGACGTTCAGAGAATTGGTGCTCGTCATGCTCGCTGAACTTAGTGCTGAAATCATCTTAAGGTCACTGTTCAGGCGAGATGAAGAAAAAAACTTCGAGCATGCAGAGCCTTGCAGGCGTTCAGCAAAGAAGTCCGTTGGGAACGTCACGTTTTGCGCACTTGCCGACGTCGCAATGATCGACGACACTAAAAAAACGGATAAGATCCAATGTCTAAAGAATATTTGCATTTTGCTTCTTCAGGTTCCCCGTATTCAGAGAATTGGAATGTACTGATATTTACAACGTCAAAGGCCCGCTTTTATCAGTTAGTACTATCCACGCGCTCAACTTCTAGAATATACCCTCGTGATGATCCGGTGCCGTTTGCATCGTCCCAATACGGTGAAGGCTGATGAACGTAATTGTGGAACCGAACGACGTCCGAGTTCCCGCCATGATTGTTTGGCTGGCCTTCTGACCAGTTCGAAAACGTAACCGGTTCGCCGCTGACCAGCGCCCACCCACCGTCTGGCTCAATAGCACCTTCCTCCTGATATGTGCCGATCCAAGGTCCGAAAGCTTGCCCATCCTGATGCATATCCCACAAGCGCTCATCGTTCTTAATGAGTTCGAAAACAAAACTGTTCTCAGCTTCGGATGTAATGGAAGCTAAATAGCCACCCCTCTCTTTGGCATCTGCAACAGCTGACTGCCAGGAACTGCCCCATGTCAAAATTGCATAATAGGAATGTTCATTCCATTCGCCTGATGCAACTACGTCAGACATCTTAGGCAGTGGAGGTGCATCCAGGTTGCTTTCAGACGTCCACGGCGGCGATCCACCAGAAAGCGTTGTAGTGCTGTCACGAGCAGTAAGAACATACACAAGACCCAAGCAGGCGGCAGCGAAAAAGGCACCTCCCGCGGCCAGAATGCGCAGCTTATTTTCTTTACGCACACTGACATCTTGGACGCCTTCAACGTTGTAAGCGCGCACCGGACGATCAATGTTCCTTAATCGCTTGGTTCCCATGGCACGGAATCCAAGGGATAGCTTGCCTTGTATCTGGTCGTGTACCTCGCCAGACAAGCAGATTCCACCAGGTTCAGCGAGGCTTTCTAGTCGAGCGGCCACATTTACGCTGTCACCTAAAAGATCACCATCTTGAAGGATCACGTCTCCGACATTTATCCCGATGCGAAACTGAACTTGAGAAGACGACGGAACCGAGAGGTTGCGTGTCCGTATTGCTTCCTGAATTTCAACGGCACATCGCACCGCTTCGACAGAGCTCGCAAATTCAGCAATAATGCTGTCACCTGCGGTGTTGGCAATCCGACCACCAAAATTCTCAATAAGCGCATCAGTCACTGATCGATGCTCTAAGAGCATTTTAGCAGTGCCTTCTTCATCGATGCTGGTAAGACGACTATATCCGGCAACGTCGGCAGCCAGTATCGCTGCAAGACGTCTTGCAATCTTGTTAGAACTCGCTTGCGTTTCGTTATCTTGCGGCAAAATTCATCATCTTCTGATGCAATGGTAAGAGTGTTACGTTCGCGACTAACGCTTACCAAAAAATACCGAGACCAAATCGAAAATCTAGCGCTTTCTCATTTCCAACTCCCGCGGTTTTCCAATGATCAGGCGTTCGTGTAGCTTATTTGCTTCGAGGTGAGTGCCAGCTACATCCGCAGACCACCAGCTCGCCGTACGCTCAATTTTGCCACCGCAGCGAAAGTCTGGTCTGGTGAAGCTATGCCGCAGCGCTTGACCGATCCTCCGATCCGCCGCATGCCACCCCATCGTCAGTTCGATGACGTGCCACTGTACCACGTATCCGGGGATATTAAAAAAATACCGAATATTGGTATATGTGATATCTAGGAGGCAAACATGGCAAAGAACACTTCGATGTCCCTTGGGGACCATTTTGCCGGTTTCATCGACACTCAGGTCAGCAACGGACGCTACGGCTCGGCAAGCGATGTCGTACGGGCAGGCCTAAGGCTTCTCGAGGAGCATGAAGCCAGAATCCAGGCGCTGAAGGACGCATTGATCGTTGGTGAAAACTCGGGTGAACCACGTGCCTTTGACCGCGAGGCGTTTCAGGAACGCATGCGCCAGAAGAACAGCACCTGATATCTCAAAAATATGTGCTTTCACCGATGGCGGAAGCTGATCTCGAAGGGATTTGAATTTACACGGCGCAAGAATGGTCACGCGAACGAGCCGAGGTGTATTCCAACGACATCATCGACGCGTTTGAAGATATCGCGGCGGGGAAGAAGGCGGGCAGACCATCTTTAGTCCGCGAGGGATATCTCAAGACATTGATCGGTAGGCATGCGATTTACTATCAAATTCGAGGCGAGTTGATCGCGATCATCAGAATACTGCATCAAAGTATGGATATGGAACAGCACTTGTAGTCTCGGCGAATGGCAGAAATGCGGGCTGCACACACAGCATTTGATCGCATTGTCCAAGGTATCCTTCGAGCCGGAGCGAAGGCCGGATTTGACTATGGCCAATTTAATGCTGCGAAGCCGAGAACGACGACATTGAGCCCAAAGTCTCAGATGCCGCGCTTCGTACGAATGTTTGCTAGGTATTTCGACGAGGTGTAAGCCCTGTGATTTGGATAGCAGTTTCGTTGGCTCCATTTACGGCCGCACTTTTGGAGCGGCTATTCCGAGACCTCGTGGGTGGCAAAGGCATCCGCATAGTCAGGATGCCAGCGCGACAGCGCGGGCCGGTTATGGACAATATCACCTAGGGCCCATTCGACGCGTTTCCTGTCGCGGGCTTCTGAGACATCGTTGTCGGGGCAGAGAATATAGAAATCTCCGTTCGACATGCGCTTCAGCAGATAGTCGATGGCCTCGACGCTTGACCATGCCGCCGCGGGCTTTTCGGGCATGAACTTCTGGATGATGCCCGTATAGGTAAAGCCGGGCACAAACAAATGGACGCTGATTTCGGCACCCGCCTCGCGCAGCTCGTGGGCCAGCATCTCGGTCATGACCTTCACAGCGGCCTTGCTGGTGTTATAGGCGGCGTTACCGGGTGGCGTGGTGATCCCCTGTTTCGAGCCTGTGTTGATAACCACGGCAGGGCGTGCTGCGGCGATCATCCGCGGCAGGAAGGCGTGCACTCCGCTCATGACGCCAAACAGATTGACCTCTATCAGTTTCCGCCAGTTCTCACTGTTTTCCCAACTGCCGGTCGGCAGCGCAATCCCGGCATTGTTCATCAAAACAGCCACCTCTCCGAGTTCAAAGACCTGATCGGCGAGATCCGTCATGGCTGCGGCGTTGGTCACGTCCGCGGGGATCGCCCGAACCGTCTGGGACGTATCCGCCAGTTCGATCAAATCCGCCTCGGCCTTGTCCAGCGCCTCTCCCGGAAGATCGACCAGCACAACACCCAGACCCGCCTGCAGGAACCGTTTGGCCGCAGCGAGACCCACGCCGCTTGCCGCCCCGGTGACAACGGCCAGGCCGCCTTTTTCGACTGCTTTTTGGTACATGTTTTTTCCTCTCATGATGACGGGTCACGTCGTGTTTCAGGGCGCCATCTTTTGTTTAATGCCCCCGATGAACGCCGCATCGTCCTGTTGTTTGCGGGCATCCAGCAAAGCCTCGGCATCAGGTCCTGCGCGATACCGTAAACGGTCGCTGCTATCGTTGGCCGCGTCCCAAATCACCTCAGCAACCGTCTCTGGCGCAGAAGGGTTCGATGCGAGTCTGCCGAACAGGCGCCCCATGGCTTCGGCCATCGGCGTGTAGCCTGACAGATTTTCATCCATCGCAAAATCGAACGAGCTGCCGCCGAAATTCGTCTGGATCATGCCAGGCTGAACAATACGCACCCGTATGCCCAACGGTTCCAACTCGTAGTGCAGGGCTTCGGACAGACCTTCCACCGCAAACTTGGTGCCGTGATAAAGCGCACCCAGTGGGAAGGTGATCTGCCCACCGATGGACGAGATATTGATCACCGTGCCGGAACGGTTTTGACGAAAGTGCGGAAGCACCGCTTTGGTCACCTCTATCAAGCCGATAACGTTGGTGTCGAACTGGCGTCGGATGCGGTCCATCGTAAAGGCTTCGAGCGCGCCATAGGCCCCATAGCCTGCATTGTTCAGCAAAACGTCGATCTGTCCAAAGCGATCGATGCCCTCTGCCACGGCCGTCGCGATTGATTTGGCATCCGTCACGTCCAGCCGCGCCAGGTGGACGTTCTCCAAATTGGCAAGATCCAAGCCGCTGGCAGGGGTCCGCATCGTGGCAACGACGTTCCATCCCCTGGCCTGAAAATACCCGGCCGTTGCCGCGCCGATACCAGACGACGCGCCGGTAATTAGAATGGTCTTCATATCATCGATCCCCTGGTGCCTATAAGCACAATACTCAAGAAATCTGCGTGACTCTTTTTCTATACTCCAAAATTTTTGCACAATTCTCTGGAAACGGAATTTTTTTAAGAAGTAAGTCTGCGTCCATGCAAAAGGAGGGCAAAGGCCTTATCAGAAGAACTTTGCTTGAGCGGGGCAGGGCGGTTGCGCAGCTTTTGCCCATGACCAATCCTGCCTCTTTCAAGTATTTCAAATCCAGTCCCGAGATCATCCGCCTCGCAGTGATGCTGTACATCCGTTTCCCGCTCTCGCTTCGGAATGTCGAAGACATGTTGCACGAGCGAGGCATCGACGTGAGCCACGAAACTGTCCGGTATTGGTGGAACAGGTTTGGCCCAGTGTTTGCTGCTGAAATTCGAAGAATGCGTGTTAAGCAATTGAGAGCATACTGCAAATGGAAGTGGCGCGTAGACGAAGTTTTCGTGAAGGTGAATGGCAAGCGGCATTACCTTTGGCGGGCTGTGGATCATGACGGCGAGGTGCCGGAGGCCGTTGTTGCCAAACGCAGAAACAAAGCTGCAGCGCTGAAATTCCTCAAGAAATTGATGAAGCGACATGGTAAGGCGGAAACCGTCGCCACGGGTCGCTTCGCATCGTACCGGGCCGCTCTCAGAAAGCTTGGCTCTACCGAAAAACAAAGGACGGGTAGGTGGCTCAACAACCGCGTCGAGAACTCGCACCTGCCTTTCCGACGAAGAGAACGCGCGATGCAGCGTTTCAGGCACATGCAAAGTTTGCAGAAGTTCGCCGCCGTCCACGCGTCCGTCTACAACCACTTCAACTAGGAAAGATCGCTAGCCAGCCGAGACAACTTCAAGTTGACACGCACCGCCGCTCTCGCCGAGTGGCGTCAGCTTTGTTCTGGATAGGTTCGTGGTTTCTGCGGCAAACTGAGACTGGTTCGAATTCGTCTGACAGCACCGCCACCCATACCGTCTTTGTTCAGCGTTTTTTGCAGAGAATTGAACTGCCGTTCCGGTCGGGTGTCGACAGCTTCCTTATCAGAAAAGTCGTGATGTCCGTTGCGGCCCAGTCAGCGACCCAGTCGCTGCGCAGGTCAGGTAAGTTGGCCTGACTTCACCCTCAGCAAAACACATGGTCAGTGAAAACACACAGAAATTGCAAATAAGTTATATTGCGCCTAGAGCTTTTGCCGGAGGCACGCATGAAACTGACATCCTATTCCAACTATGCGCTGCGATCTTTGCAACTGGCTGCGCTCAAGGCCCCAGATCGCATTCGCGTTGACGATGTCGTGCGGGTGCACGGCCTTGCCCGGCCGCATATTGTAAAAATCGTGCACGAGTTGGGTCGGGCCGGGTATCTGGAAACAGCACGCGGCAGAGGCGGTGGTTTCCGGTTGGCTAAACCCGCGGAACAGATAAAGATCGGCGATGTAATTCGCCTGACCGAAGGGCCCCTGGATGTGGTCGAATGCTTTAACCCTGAAAAAAACACCTGCCCTCTGATCGGTATATGTAAATTGTCCCAAGCGATCCAAAAAGCGACCGGGGCATTCATGGCTGTGCTTGATGATCTGACGCTGGCTGACATTGCCTCAAACAGAAACGAGTTGTTAAACCGTATCGCGCCGATTGAGGAGGGCATCGTGGCACCTATGCGCAACGCAAGATGACAATCCTAGATTGGACTGAGCGATTTCACGGGACTAGTCGCCTTCCGAAAGCTGTGCGTGAAAGGTTGCGTACAGCGGCCCGTATCGTGCGGTGCCCAAAAGGCGCTCAGGTATTCGGCCCTGACAACGTTCCCGACAGCCTATTGTTCTTGTGCGACGGACGGATTCGCGTTTCTCAAAGTTCGGATTCGGGCCGCGAGATCGTGCTCTATCGGGTCGAGGCGGGGGAAAGCTGTGTACTGACGACGGCCTGTATGCTGGCAGAAGAAGCATATAACGCTGAAGGTATTGCCGAAACCGACGTAACGGCGGTGACGTTGCCGAAACATGCCTTTGACCGTTTGATCTCGGAAGAAGACGCATTTCGCGAGTTTGTATTCGAGGCCTACTCGCGCCGACTGATTGATCTGTTGCGGGTGGTCGATGACGTGGCATTCGGGCACCTGGATATTCGCCTGGCTGAACGTCTTCTGGTTCTGGCCGGGGGGCGGGAAGACATTCAGGCAACGCATCAGCAACTTGCCAGCGAACTGGGCACCGCGCGTGAAGTTGTCTCGCGGATTTTGCAGGACTTTCAAAAGCGCGAGATGATTACCCAATCGCGGGGGCGCATTACGATAACCGACAAGGCGGCATTGGAACGCTTGGCGCAAAGCACTTGACCATTTCGGGAAATTTTCCGGTTTCGTGACTTTGTCACTGAAGTCAGGATTTCAAAGTTATATTTACTCCTCAACTTTTCAAGCCGCCAAGGTGATTGCAGGTCTGACGTGAAGGCCGGATATGGGCTGGCAGAAACGGAGGAGACGAAGATGAATGAGCGCAAACCCGCCCGGACGTTCGGCGGCATCGCCATTGCGTTGCTTGTTGCTGCTTTGGTCGGCGCGGCTGGCAGTTACATCTTTCTGACGTTCGGGCACGGGCATCGCCAGGGCATGGCCGGTGATCGGGCAGAGCATCGTCATGGTGCAGACGGGCAAGGCCACGACGAGGTCAACATGCCGGGGCTGCGGGGCGAGAACGCAACGCCCGAGGAAAGCGCCGAGCTGGCTGTGATGTTCCGCAATTTCGATACGATCACGCGCGAGGTTGAAAACCTTCCCAATGGTATTCGCACTGTCACGAGATCTTCCGACCCGGATGTCATGGATGCTCTGATCTCCCATGTTGCCGGGATGATCGATCGGGTGGGCCGCAAGGATGATCCGATGATCATCATTCAGAGCCCGACCCTCGACATATTTTTTGAACATGGCGACAAGATCACCTCGGATATCGAAGTGACCTCTGAAGGGATCGTAGTGGTGCAAACATCCGACGATCCGGAAATAGCCAAAGCCATGCATATCCATGCGGCCGAAGTGAGCGCGATGGCGGATCGCGGCATGGACGCCGTCCACGAAATGATGATGACACGCGGCGGAAACGGGTAACGGATCCGCGCCAGTTAGGAGGCAAGATCATGAATGATCAGAAGTCTATCGAGATACACAACCAAAAGATGGCCGACGCGATAGCGACGCCGATTGGAAGCTACCCAGTGGATCTGAGCGTGAAACCCGATGTTCAGGGTTTTTACGACGAGGCAACGGCGACAATCAGTTATATCGTTGCGGACCCGACCTCGAATTCCTGTGCGATTATCGACAGTGTCATGGACATCGATTATGCCGCTGGCCGCATTACGTTTGGCCATGCCGACATGCTGATTGCCGAGGTTGAGAAGAGGGGCCTCAAGCTGGAATGGATCATTGAGACCCACGCCCATGCCGACCACCTGTCAGCCGCGCCTTACATCCAGCAAAAGCTGGGCGGCAAGATCGGCATCGGTGAAAACATCAAGATCGTGCAAGACGTGTTTGGCAAGATCTTCAATGAAGGCACCGAATTTCAGCGGGACGGCAGCCAGTTTGACGCCCTGTTCGTCGATGGCATGACCTACAAGATCGGCAACATGACCGCCTTTACCATGCATACACCGGGCCACACACCTGCCTGCATGGTGCATGTTGTCGGGGATGCAGCCTTTGTGGGCGACACGTTGTTCATGCCTGACGGTGGCTCGGCGCGGGCCGATTTCCCCGGTGGTGACGCGGGGACATTATTTGACTCGATCCACAAAGTGCTCAGCCTGCCGGACGAAACCCGGCTGTTCATGTGTCACGATTATGGTCCCAACGGGCGTGACATCCAGTGGGAAACCACGGTAGCCGAGGAGAAGGCCCACAACATTCACGTGGGCGGTGGCAAGACTAGGGACGAGTTCATCAAAATGCGGTCCGAGCGCGACGCGACGCTGGCAATGCCGACACTGATCGTACCCTCGATTCAGGTCAACATCCGGGCGGGTGGCATTCCAACGGACCAGGATGGGAACCAGATGCTCAAAGTTCCAGTCAACAAGCTCTGAACGCAAGAGGCACCCATGGACATCAGGAAGATATCAGGCGCAGTTTCGGTTTCACCGCAGATTACGCCAGGTGACATAGAGGCCATAAAAGGCGCGGGCTTTCGTGCCATCATTTGCAACCGCCCCGATGGCGAAGGTGCCGATCAGCCGACGTTCGAGGAAATCGAGGCAGCAGCGAAAAAACTGGGTCTCGAGGTGCGCTATGTTCCAGTGCAAACCGGTATCGTCAGGGATGCCGACGCCGAGGCCTTTGGCAATGCACTGACCGAGTTGCCGGGTCCGGTTCTGGCATATTGCCGGACCGGCACGCGCTCGGCCACTTTGTGGTCGCTGAACGAGGCGGCGCACAAGCGTCCGGTATCCGAGATTCTGTCAGCCACAAAGGTAGCCGGTTATGACATGAGCGGCGTTGCCCGCCGCATTGCCAATGGTGGGAAAACGCCGACCGACACGGGCGACGCATCCTTCGACGTGGTTATCGTGGGCGGTGGGGCAGGCGGTATCGCCACTGCGGCCAGCCTGCACGCGCGCAAATCCGACCTGTCCATTGCCATAATTGATCCGTCTGACGTACATTATTATCAGCCCGGCTGGACTTTGGTGGGCGGGGGTGTCTTCTCAGCAGAACAGACCGCCAAGACGATGGGGTCGCTGATCCCGCGCGGGGTGAAGTGGATCAAGGCGGCAGTTGCGGCCTTCGAGCCGCAGAACAATGCCGTAATTCTGGATGGCTGTCGCGTGGTGAAATACGACCGTCTTGTCGTATCTCCGGGGCTCAAGCTGGACTGGGGCGCGGTCGAAGGGCTGGAAGAAACCTTGGGCCGCAACGGGGTGACTTCGAACTACCGTTATGATCTGGCGCCCTACACATGGCAGCTTGTCGAAGGGCTTAAGGAAGGCCGGGCGCTGTTCACACAGCCGCCAATGCCGATCAAATGCGCGGGTGCGCCACAAAAAGCGTTGTACCTGTCGGGCGATGCGTGGTTCCGGCGAGGCGTTCTGAAGGATATCGACATCCAGTTCATGAACGCGGGCGGCGTGCTGTTCGGGGTCAAGGACTATGTCCCGGCGCTAATGGAATATGTCACAAAATACGACGCCTCGTTGAATTTCTTTCACAATCTGGTGTCGGTAGATGGGACGGCAAAAAAAGCGACCTTTAAGGTCGCAGTGCCCGACACCGAGCCCGAGTTGGTCACAGTCGAGTTTGACATGATGCATGTCTGCCCACCACAGGTCGCGCCGGACTTTATTCGCGTGTCGCCGCTGGCGGATGCTGCGGGCTGGGTCGATGTTGATCAGGCGACACTGCGCCACAAGAGTTTCGACAATATCTGGTCGCTGGGTGACGTGATGAACGCGCCCAACGCCAAAACCGCTGCGGCGGCGCGTAAACAGGCACCGACCGTGGCCGATAATATCGTGGCAGACATTCAGGGCCGCGGCCCAGTTGCCGCCTATGACGGCTACGGTTCGTGCCCGTTGACGGTCGAGCGCGGCAAGATCGTTCTGGCCGAGTTTGCCTATGGTGGGGTGATGACACCCAGCTTCCCGAAACTCCTGATCGACGGAACCCAACCCAGCCGGTTGGCGTGGCTGTTGAAAGAGAAGCTGCTGCCACCGATTTACTGGTCCGCGATGCTGAAGGGCAAAGAGTGGTTGGCCAAGCCCGAACCACTGAAGGTGGCGACCGATTAATTCCTTTCGAAACTGACACCGGAAGAACCGGTGTCAGTTCTGGCCTGTCCCGCCTTCACCAAAAGTGCGACCGGCCAAGGTATGGCGGTCAGAGCCTCCCACGCTCTGGCCGCCGCTTTCTCAGGACGTGAACCCATGCAGAGCCTTTTACGTTTCCTTCCTATTCTTGACTGGGGTCGCCGGTATAGCCGTGCGTCGCTGTCGAATGATCTGATCGCGGCTGTAATCGTCACGATCATGCTGATCCCACAGTCCTTGGCCTATGCCTTGCTGGCAGGGCTGCCGCCCGAGGCCGGGATCTATGCTTCGATATTGCCGATCGTCCTTTATGCGGTTTTTGGCACCAGTCGGGCGTTGGCGGTGGGGCCTGTCGCGGTAGTGTCACTGCTGACAGCCAGCGCTGTGGGGCAGGTGGCCGAGCAGGGCACGGACGGATACATGGTGGCGGCACTGACGCTGGCTTTCCTGTCGGGTGGGTTTCTGGTGCTGTTGGGCGTTTTCCGACTGGGCTTTCTGGCCAATTTCCTTAGCCATCCTGTCATCGCAGGTTTCATTACCGCATCGGGCATCCTGATCGCGACCAGCCAGTTAAAGCACATTCTGGGTGTCAGCGCCCATGGGCATACTCTGCCAGGGATGCTGAGCTCAATCTTCGAAAACCTCGGGCAAATCAGTTGGCTGACGATAATCATCGGCGTACTGGCCACTGCGTTCCTGTTCTGGGTGCGCAAGAACCTCAAGCCCGCGTTGCGGCGCATGGGGGTGCCGCCCCTGTTGGCTGACGTGCTGACCAAGGCCGGACCAGTTGCCGCCGTGGTGGTGACCACGGTTGTCGTCTGGGGCTTCGGGCTGGATGCGCAGGGCATCAAGATCGTCGGCGAAGTGCCTCAGAACCTGCCGCCGCTGACTTTGCCGGGGCTGTCCCCGGACCTCATCGGTGCATTGCTGGTGCCAGCGATCCTGATCTCAATCATCGGTTTCGTCGAAAGCATCTCGGTTGCGCAGACGCTGGCTGCCAAGAAACGCCAGCGCGTGGACCCCGATCAGGAGTTGATCGGTCTGGGCGCAGCCAACCTGGGCGCGGCATTTACCGGCGGCTTTCCAGTCACCGGTGGGTTCTCACGCTCGGTCGTGAACTTCGATGCGGGGGCGGAAACCCCGGCGGCAGGCATCTATACCGCTGGTGGTCTGGCGATTGCCGCACTGTTCCTGACACCGCTGGTGTACTTTTTGCCCAAGGCCACGCTGGCCGCGACGATCATTGTTGCGGTGCTGAGCCTTGTGGACCTGTCGATCCTGAAAAAGACCTGGGGATATTCGCGCGCCGATTTTACAGCCGTGGCCGCCACCATCGTCCTGACTTTGTTGGCCGGGGTCGAAACCGGCGTGGCCAGCGGCGTGGCAATTTCGATCCTTTTGCATCTCTACAAAACCTCGCGCCCACATGTGGCCGAGGTCGGGCTTGTGCCGGGTACGCAACACTTCCGCAACATCAATCGCCACAAGGTCGACACCGAGCCGTCACTGGTGACGCTGCGGGTGGATGAAAGCCTGTATTTCGTGAACGCCCGTTTCCTCGAAGACCTGATTCAGGCGCGTGTGACCGAGGGCTGCGAAATCCGCAACGTGGTTTTGATGTTCTCGGCGGTGAACGAGGTCGACTTTTCGGCCCTCGAAAGCCTTGAGGCCATCAACCACCGCCTGCGTGACATGGGCGTTGGTCTGCACCTGTCCGAGGTCAAAGGCCCCGTCATGGACCGCTTGAAACAATCGCATTTCCTCGACGACCTCAACGGGCAAATCTTTCTGGCCCAGTACGACGCTTGGCAGCGGTTGACCGCGCCGGAGAGGGTGAGAACGGCGGCAGAGTAACAGGAGCCGCCGCATTCAGATAAGCGCCCCTTGGGTTATGCTGATCGTGTTGCAGATCACCTCAGCGCATAACAAAGGGGTTCGACATCGGTTTGTCCGATGTATTCAGCCAAACGGTCTTGGTCCGCGTGTAGTCGTGAATGGCCTCTAATCCCGCTTCCCTGCCATAACCGGATTGGTTGAAGCCGCCAAAGGGCGCGATGGGTGAGACGGCGCGGTAGGTGTTGATCCAGCAGATGCCCGATTTCAGGCGGGATGAAACACGGTGAGCACGGGCGACATTTTCGGTGAAGATACCCGAGCCAAGCCCGAATGGCGTGTCATTGGCCAGGTTGATTGCCTCTTCTTCAGTGTCGAAGGGCAGCAAGGACATGACGGGACCGAACATTTCGACCTTCAGGGTCTCTGTCTCGGCACTGGTGCATTCCACCAGTGTTGGGGCCATGAAATGACCAGACCGATCCAGTGGCGCGCCCCCGAAACGAATACGGGCACCCTGTTCCCTGGCCTTGGCCAGTGTCGCCTGAATTCTGACAATCTGGGAATTGGTGCACAGCGGGCCAATATGGGTTTCAGGTTCCAATGGATCGCCGATGACTATGCCCGACATCTTTTCTTCGATCTTGGCGATAAGAGATTCCATAAGGGGACGATGGATCAACCCGCGCGATCCTGCGACGCAGCTTTGACCCGAAGCGCCGAAATTGCCCGCGATCAGTCCGTTGGCCGCACCATCCAGATTGGCATCATCGAATACTATGATTGGGGATTTTCCACCCAATTCCAACGTGGTTACGGCAAAGTTCTCAGCCGAGTTGCGCACCACTTGACGCGCCGTTTCCGGGCCGCCAGTGAATGCGATCCGGTCTACGTCAGGATGTCGGGTGAGAGGGATCGCACAGTTTTCTGCGTCCCCGGTAATGACGGAAACGACGCCGGGTGGGAATCCCGCTTTGTCGATCAAGCGGGCGAACTCCAGCATTGGGGCGGGCGCAATCTCTGATGCCTTCAGCACAACCGAGCACCCCGCGGCCAGAGCTGGCCCAAGCTTGGTAGCCGTGAGAAACATCTGCGCGTTCCAGGGGACAATTGCGACCACCACGCCAATGGGCTCGCGCCGCGTAAAGACATGCATGTCCGGTTTGTCGATCGGCAGGACCGCGCCTTCGATTTTGTCCGCCAACCCCGCATAGTAGCGGTAGTAATCGCCGACATATGCCGTTTGGGTCGCGGTTTCCGCTAGCAGCTTGCCGCTGTCCTTCGTCTCGATCTCGCCAAGGCGTCCTGCGTTCTGTTCGATCAGTTCTGCAAGCCGGAACAACAGTTTGCCACGTGCAGTTTGTGTCATGTCCCGCCACGCCGGATCATCAAGTGACCGGCGCGCCGCGGAAACGGCGCGCTCTACGTCTTCGGCTGCGGCACAGGCGAAACTGGCCCATTCCTCGCCCGTTGCCGGGTTCAACGAGGCCATCACTTGCCCACGTGCGCCTTCGGTCCAAGTGCCGTCGATAAATAGCTGGTAATGTGGCTTCTGGTGCATTGCGGCCCCTCACTGAAACTTTGGCATTACATCGTCGATGAAACGGGCAAGCGATGCGCGTTTGCGTTCGAAGCTCATGCCGCTGTCAATCCAAAACGAGTATTCATCATATCCAAGGTCTTCATAGCGTTTCAGACGTTCTGTTACCCCGTCCGCCGTGCCGATTGTCAGATCGCGCGCCAGATTTTCGGGTGCCATCATTGCGTTGGCTGCCATTTCTTCTTCGGTTAGCGCCTGAATCAATCCCTGTCGGACTGGTCGCTTGTTTTGGAACCACGCGCCGAAATAGTTGTAAAACCGGGACAAATCCCGCGCAGCCTGATCCAGTTCAGTGTCATCGCGCCCGACATAGGTGTGGTGAAGCAGCATGATCTTGGGGCGCGCTCCGCCGTGATTGGCGCAGGCGGTCTCAAAACGGGTCATCAGTGTCTCAATTTCTTCGATACCTTGCCACAGCGGGGTGACCTGAATGTTGAACCCGTTCTGAACGCCGAACTCGTGGCTGTTCGGATCCCGCGCGGCAATCCAGATGGGCGGGCCGCCGGGTTGCACCGGCTTTGGGGCCGAACTGGTGGCGGGAAACTGAAAGAACTCTCCGTCATGCGCGCAGTCGCCTTCCCACAATTTGGGCAGCAGAGGAGCTATCTCTCGCATTCGCTGACCGGCGGTCCATGCGTCCAGACCGGGCATAAGCCGCTCGTATTCGTAAGAGTAGGCACCGCGCGCTATGCCCAGCTCGATCCGGCCACCGGTCATGATATCTGCTGCGGCTGCTTCGCCCGCCAGTTTGATCGGATGCCAGAACGGCGCGATCACAGTGCCGGTGCCAAGGCGCACGTTTTTGGTATGATGCGCGATATCCACCAGCGACATCAGCGGGTTGGGTGCGATGGTGAAATCCATCCCGTGATGTTCGCCAGTCCAGACCGCACGCATCCCTGCCTGATCAGCCATCTTGCACAGCTCGATGAACTCTTCATGCAGTTTCTCATGCGACTGTTCGGGGCCCAGCCGTTCCATATGGGCAAAAAGGGAAAACTCCATTCTTCAGGTCCTTTCCGACAGGCTGTGCACATCGCCCCGCTGGGCGTCACCCAGATAAAGCGAGAAATTGCGGGTTCGGCTTTCCAGCGCAAAACGAGCCATCATGGTCGCGATGGGTGCTGACGCGTATGGCAGGGTCGCCAGGTCTTTGATTGCGATTGCCTGAAAAGTGCCATGCCGGGGCAGGGACGGCGCAGACGCAAGAATGTAAACATGATGCGTGTTGGCATCGTCATAGACGGAATACGCAACCCCAAGGCGTGCATCGACACCTTTAGCCGTCAGGTCTTGCACAAGGCTGTTTCGCAAATCTTGCCGATCTGACAGCGTGACTTGCGGCGGACGGAAACCGGCTTCTGTTTTCTCCAGCAAGACGTGCCCGTCCTGTTCGATGATTGCGCCGCAGACCACGTTTCGCCCGGATGGTTCCAGCGCGCCACGTTCCAGCCCGAGGCTGAAATACTGCCCGTTCGCATAGCCAAGCCCGGGGGCATCGTCCTGAGAATACGTTTCGACCTGACCGATCAAAACGCAATGGTCCCCGGCTTCGACAACCTGATGAGTGCGGCAGGAAAACGTTGCGACTGCCCCTCTGATCAAAGGGACGTCGTGCGTATCAAAGCAGTGATCGACTTTGGCAAATCGATCACCTTTGAACCCGGCAAACGTATTGGATACATCTTCCTGCCCCTCGGCCAGAATGTTCACCGCGAAACGGGCGCAGGTTGCGAATTCGTGATAAGAAGACAGGTTTTTTCCCGGACAAACCAAAAGCAGCGGCGGGTCGAGAGAAACCGAAGTGAAGGAATTGGCCGTAAAGCCGAGTGGATTGCCTGTGTCATCGCGCGTCGTCACAACCGCTACACCGGTCATGAACCGTCCAAAAGCACGACGAAGGTCACGAGGATCAAGCGCGGTCATTGGCGCAGCTCACTCAGAAAGCTGGAAATGGCGGCGTTGACCTGAGGTGCGTGCGTCATTGGCATCATATGTGCAGCGCCTTCAATGACTTGCGCGCGTCCGTTCATCGCGGTGTCCGCCATGGCGCGTGACATCTCCGGGGTCGAATTGGGTTCAAGACTGCCGGTTAGAAAAAGCGCCGGGCAGCTTAGTTTCTCCAACGCATCGCGTCGGGGGCTCTGACTGTGGGCGAAGACGGAATAGGCCGTTTTATACGCAGCCGGGTCTATCGCCGTCAGCCATCTACGGCAGGCATCGCGCTCGGCCGAGGCGATGTCTCCGAACCATCGATGCAATGTGCTGGTGGGATCAGCGATCGTTTTGCCATCCAGCTGCGCCGCACGGTCGCGCACGGCCTGTGCCGCATTCGCGTCTCTCTCAAAAACCGCGTTCAATGCGACGACCCCACAAACCCGGTCTGACGCTTTGGCGGCAAGATCAAGCGCGATCATGGCCCCCATCGAGTGGCCCACCAAAACGACCGGACCAGTCAGGCAATCCAGAACACCCCGTGCCGGTTCGGTGTACGCCGACAGCCCCATGCTCAGGTCAGCCGATGGGCTGTCTCCGTGACCGGGCATGTCCGGAGCGGTCATGCAACCTTCAGAAGCCAGCCCGTCCAATTGTGCGCCCCAGGCTTCAGCCCGCAAGCCAACACCATGCAACAGAAGGATATTCTGACCCGAACCGGTCTGGATGGCCGCCAGCCCGCCGATCTCAGACCGCGGCCGGGTTGTCCAGGTCATGGCCCAAATCCTTAAGATCCTGATATCGGTCACCGATACGGTGGTGCGGTCTGCCCGAGGTTGCTGCGCCCAACACGACCACAACTTCGTCATCGCGCGGTGCGTCAGAAATCGAGAACTGGATTGTCAGGTAGTGGGACCTCCGCCCAGCGTCGTTTTTATCCATCAACGGCACCATGATCGGCGCATTTGCCGGACCACGTGTATTGGTGAACGCCAGATAGGATTTCGCGCCGACGGCCTCTCGGTAGTGATTACCAAATCGCAAGGTGTGAATAAGGCCCGAAGCGTGCTCGACCTCACCATTCAGCCCGACCACAGCGGCTTTGCCATAGGCTTCGATTGCCTCTCCACTCCCGGCCAGTTTGATCATGCGTTTCGTCATCATCTCACCCAGAACAGGGCCATAGGCTTGTATCTCGGGTTTAAGGTCTTCCACAAACCGTCCTGCCCAGGGGTTGTGAACCACTGCGGCCACGGCAAACATGCGCCATGGGGTTTTGGTGGCTCGGAAGCCCTCGACAAGGACCTCCTCATCGTAGGTGACAATCTTACGTATTTCCGGTTGCATCAAAGCTCTCCTGTCGCGCTCGCAAACGTTAAAAACGGACAGGGTTTTTGACAAATGATTGAATTATGTGCTTTGCCATTAAAAAGACTAATGGACAGCTTGATCTAATGGGTAAATCTCTTCCACCACTGACCTGGTTCCGATCCTTCGAGGCAGCTGCACGAACGCTTAGCTTTACGGCGGCTGCCGAAGAGATTGGGTTGACGCAATCGGCGGTCAGTCAGCAGGTGAAATCGCTCGAAATGCGTTTGGGGACAGCTCTTTTTGTGAGGCACCCCAGAAGCTTGGCGCTGACGGATGCGGGGCGTAAACTATTGCCCGAGGTTGGCAGCGCGCTTGAAGCGCTTGCCGCGGCTGCCGGGCGCGTGGACGCCAGTGCCTCCGGAGACATCTTGACTGTCGCCACGTCTGTTAGCATCGCTCATTGGGTTATTGCCCCATACCTGTCAGATTTTACCAGACGCCATCCTGAAGTACGCGTTCGGCTTCTCAGTGCGATCTGGCCCGATGATTTCCACGCGTCTCACGCTGATGTTCAGGTTCGGTTCGGGTCAAAGAAACAGGTAGGGCATGGCGCTGTCCGACTGATACCTGACCGGCTGGTTGCTGTGAAATCCCCGGCAGTCGCAGGAGACGTGTTTGACCTGCCGCTGATCGAGGCTGTCGGGACATCAAGTGGGTGGGGCACATGGTTTGAAAAACAGGGCTTGCGCCGCCAACCCGGTGTTTTTGTCGATACATTTGGGATGGCCCTGCAACTGGCCGTTCATGGTAGCGGTGTCGCCTTGGTCAGCGAATTACTGACGACCCATGCGATTGCCGCGGGTCTGGTCGTACGCGTGCATGAATGTTCGGTGGACAGCAACGAAGGGTACTACCTTTCGTCCAACGCTGCCAATCCGGCTGCCCGGCTGTTTCACGACTGGCTGTTGGCGTTGGTTGCAGAACAGGCCTCGAATGCCGTCAACGTCCCTGATTGACGTCAGACGTTGGTTGACAGTGTTCCACCGATGGGATCACGTCAACGGGCCTAAACTCAGGGGAGAAGTATGCAGGTCATCACCAATCCACATCGGGCGGGCCAAAAGCTTGCACCGTCTGCGCCGTATCCTTCTACAAATGCTGCCCGTGTTGAAGATTTGCTTTCTCAGTGCCCTGTCGCGAAAGAAACGCCATTGGTGGATGTTGGGAAACTGGCCCCTGTAGCCCAGCTTTGGGTGAAGGATGAGCGGGCGCGGATGAACCTTGGTTCGTTCAAAGCTTTAGGGGCGGCCTATGTAATTGCGCGTCATGCGGCCGAGAGGACAGGTGAGCCGGGTGAACAAACTCTGGCAGGCGCAACCTATGTGACCGCCAGCGCCGGGAACCACGGCATGAGTGTTGCGGCGGGTGCCAGAATTTTCGGTGCGAAAGCCGTTGTTTACATTGCTGAAACTGTGCCCGAAACCTTTGCGGAACGTCTCAAAGGCCAAAAAGCCGAAGTTGTTCGAAGTGGTGCTGACTATGCCGCCAGCATGGAGGCCGCGAGAATGGCTGCCGACGAAAACGGTTGGATATTGCTGTCGGACAGTTCGTGGGAAGGATATTATGACCTGCCATGGACGCTTATGGAAGGCTATCTGCAAATGGCGGCAGAGGCTGTCAGGCAGTGTCCCGAGGTTCCGACGCATATTCTGTTGCAGGCAGGCGTGGGCGGGCTGGCCGGTGCCGTTGCTGCCTATGCACGAAACATCTGGGGCGACGCACCGAAGATCGTTGTGGTTGAACCCGAAGCGGCACCCGCGTTGCAGGCCAGCTTAGCCGCCGGAAAATGTGTTTTCGCGGATGGCCCTGACAGCATTATGGGGCGTCTGGACTGCAAGGAACCATCGTTGATCGCGTTAAACGGATTGGCTCGCGACGCAGACCTGTTCCTGACCCTGTCAGACGACGATGTGGCGGCAAAGCTTGACGCAATGGCAAAGGCCGGGCTGGCCACCACGGCGTCCGGCGGGGCAGGCCTTGCGGCAGTGATGAACGAAACCGCGCGGAAAGCCATAGGGATCGACGAACACTCACGCGTTTTGTGCTTTCTGTCGGAGATCGCGGAATGAGGGGGTTCGATCAGGCAGAATTCGAGGCGCGCACCAAACGCGCGCAGGAGCTGATGCGAGCCGCGGATATATCGGCGCTGCTGCTGACGACAGAAACTGATGTGCGCTACTTTACCGGCTATCTGACCCGATTTTGGGAAAGCCCAACCCGGCCATGGTTTCTGGTGGTACCGGCCACGGGCAAACCGGTGGCCGTGATCCCTTCGATCGGGGCCGCGCTCATGGGGCAGACCTGGATCGATGACATCCGAACCTGGAGTGCGCCCGACTTGCAAGACGACGGTATCTCGCTTCTGGCCGACGTCCTGGCCGAACTGACGCCCGTTTCGGGCAATATCGGGGTGCCGGATGGTCATGAGACACACGTGCGGATGCCCATGGCGGACATTGAACGCTTGCGCGGCGCTCTCGGTTCGCGTCGCATTACCGGTGATCAGAGTATCCTGCGCCGGTTGCGCATGATCAAATCCGAGGCTGAAATTACGAAGATCCAAACCGCCTGCGATATCGCTGGACGCGCGTTCGCCCGCGTGCCCGAGGTTGCCCGCGCAGGAGTGCCTTTGGACATGGTTTTTCGCCGGTTCCAGATGCTCTGCCTTGAGGAAGAGGCCGATTGGGTGCCGTATCTTGCAGGCGGGGCAGAGCAGGGCGGTTACAGTGATGTAATATCACCTGCAACTTCGGCGCCGTTGGAACCTGGCGACGTGCTTATGCTGGATACAGGTCTGGTTTGGGATGGCTACTTCTGTGATTTTGATCGCAATTGGTCCGTCGGCCCAGCCCGGTCCGAGGTGAGATCAGCGCACGCCAGACTGGTAGAAGCCTCGGATGCCGCGCTCGAGATCGCACGGCCCGGTGCTACTGCCTCGGATTTGTTTCATGCCATGAACACGGTTCTGACCAAAGAGGCGGAAGGCACAGATGCGGGGCGGTTGGGTCATGGGTTGGGGATGTCACTGACAGAGTGGCCGTCCCTTATCCCGGCAGACCAGACCATGCTGGAACCCGGCATGGTTTTGACGTTGGAGCCGGGCATCGCCGTTGGTACAAAAATACTTGTCCATGAAGAAAACATTGTCATCACCGAAGGCACCCCACGTTTTCTAAGCCCACGCATAGGGCCAGAGGTGATCGAGATATGACCCGGATCCATTACGCTCTTGATGAAGACGATCCCAAGGCCACCCCGCTTGGTCTGATCGTGTTGCAGACAGATGAAACGTTGGAGCCCGAATTCAGCTCGTATTTTTCGGACCGCAAGTATCCAATTTACGTGACGCGAATTCCCAGCGGGATCGAGGTGACGACGGAAAGCCTTGCGGAAATGGAGAAGGCGCTGCCGGCCGCCGCCGGATTGCTGCCCAGCGCGCGACCTTATCGCGTTGTCGGGTACGGGTGCACGTCTGCAAGCTCGGTTATCGGGTCCGACCGCGTGGCAGAACTTGTCAAACAGACATGCCAGACCGCCGAGGTTACAAACCCTTTGCGTGCGGCAACGGCCTGTGCGCGACACTTGGGCGTTTCGAAATTCGCGCTGCTGTCGCCCTATATTGAAGAGGTAAACCTTCCCCTGCGCCGGGCCTTTGCCCAAGGCGGAGTGGAGATGGATGTTTTTGGGACATTCGGGGAATCAGAAGAGGCCAAAGTTGTTCGGATTTCGGTGCAATCCGTCATTGACGCTGCCACAAAACTGGGCTCGGACCCGTCGGTTGATGCGGTTTTTCTAAGTTGCACAAACCTTCGCACGCAACAGGCTATTCCCGAGATTCGCGCGCGTATCGGCAAGCCGGTTCTGTCCAGTAATCAAAGTCTTGCGTGGCATATGCGTGCTCTGAACGAAGCCGGGTGAGCTGTTAAATCCCGATATTGTGTAACAAAATCAGGATTCACTGTTGCAATGTGAACATCGCTTGGTCTTAACTAACGGCTACAGATCAATGAAATCCGCAGAAGACGGATAATCATTTGACGTAACAGGGGGTCTTGTGGCCGATACAATGAACGACGCCGCGTTTGTCGAATTCCAACGCGTACAGAAGTCTTATGACGGCGAGAACCTCGTCGTAAAAGACTTAAACCTTGCAATGCCCAAAGGTGAGTTTCTGACAATGCTTGGGCCGTCAGGCTCGGGCAAGACGACTTGTCTTATGATGCTCGCCGGATTTGAAACCGCCACGCACGGTGAAATCCTCTTGGGCGGCAAGCCCATCAACAATATCCCGCCGCACAAGCGCGGTATTGGCATGGTTTTTCAGAATTACGCTTTGTTCCCGCATATGACGGTGGCCGAAAACCTGTCGTTTCCACTGGAAGTCCGTAAACTGGGCAAGTCGGAGCGGGATGAAAAGGTCAAGCGCGCACTGGATATGGTTCAGATGGGCGCCTTTGGTGGCCGACGTCCTGCTCAGCTGTCGGGCGGGCAACAACAGCGGATTGCTCTGGCTCGTGCCTTGGTATTCGAACCCGAACTGGTCTTGATGGACGAGCCATTGGGGGCATTGGACAAGCAGCTGCGTGAACATATGCAGTTCGAAATCACGCGTCTGGCCCATGAGCTTGGGATCACAACAGTCTACGTGACCCACGACCAGACCGAAGCGCTGACCATGTCAGATCGGGTGGCTGTATTTGATGACGGCCGCATTCAACAGCTGGCGCCGCCTGATCAGCTTTACGAAGAGCCGGAAAACAGTTTTGTCGCGCAATTCATTGGTGAAAACAACACGTTGGAAGGTGTTGTTAAATCAATTGACGGCGACACTTGCGTCGTACGTCTGGATGATGGCTCGGAAATCGACGCGGTTCCGATCAACGTCCACAGCGCAGGCGACCGGACCAAAGTTTCGATCCGCCCTGAACGTGTGGAATTCAACAAAGACCGACTGCATGCTGACGCGCATACTTTGAAAGCAAGGGTCGAAGAGTTCATTTACATGGGCGACGTATTCCGGTTCCGCATGTCCGTTGCCGGAAACAACGAATTCATCGCCAAAACTCGAAATGCGCCTGACGCCGTACGCCTGACCCCAGGTCAAGAGATCGAGATCGGCTGGCTGGCACAGGATTGTCGTGCGCTCGACGCATAGACCAAACCGCGCGGGACAAGCGCGGTTAAGCTGAGGGACCGGCCGGTGAAAACCCGTGCATCGGCTGACCACCACATAAAACGGGATGAACTGGGAGTAACACATGAAACCAACCAAGATCATGCTCACTGCGGCTGCGATTGCGACGGCTGCGGGCACTGTTTCAGCCGAGGAGATGACCATCGTTTCCTGGGGCGGTGCCTATTCAAAGTCGCAGTTGAAGGCGTATCACGAGCCCTATTCGGAAAAGACCGGCATCACCATTCTGAACGATGACAGCTCGGCCGAAGCCGTTGCCAAACTGCGCGCAATGAACGAAGCGGGCAACATCACATGGGATGTGGTAGATGTTGTGGCCGCTGACGCGATCCGTCTTTGCGACGAAGGTCTGGCCCTCGAGATCGATTTCGACAGCCAGTTGGCCGCAGCTCCGGATGGCACGCCCGCCTCTGAGGATTTCGGCGACCTGCTGGTCAGCGACTGCTTTATCCCGCAGATCGTCTATTCGACCACATTCGGCTACCGCACTGATCTGGTCGGTGACACCCCGCCGACCGACATCTGTGCAGTGTTCGATCTGGAAACCTATCCGGGCAAACGTTCGCTGGAGAAGCGTCCGATCAACAACATGGAATGGGCGCTGCTATGTGATGGTGTCGCCAAGGATGATGTCTATGACGTTCTGGCGACTTCGGAAGGTCAGGATCAGGCCTTGGCCAAGCTGGGCACCATCAAAGACAGCGTTGTCTGGTGGTCTGCTGGTGCGGACACGCCACAACTGCTGGCTGACGGCGAAGTCATCATGGGTTCGACCTATAACGGCCGTCTGTTCAGCGTGATTGAAGAGCAGAAACAGCCGGTTGCAATGCTGTGGGACGCGCAGGTGTTCGATCTGGATGGCTGGATCATTCCTGCCGGTCTGAGTGATGAGCGCAAGCAGCGCGCGCTGGACTATATCATGTTCGCAACCGACACTCAGCGTCTGGCGGATCAGGCCAAGTACATCTCGTACGGTCCGGCCCGCGCCTCGTCGGCTCCGCTGGTTGGTCAGCACGCCGATCTGGGGATCGACATGGCCCCGCATATGCCGACCGATCCGGAAAACGCCAAGAACACGTTCTTGTATAACTACGAGTTCTGGGCGGATTACCGTGATGACATCGACGCCAAATTCCAGGCGTGGCTGGCGCAATGAGCGTCTGATTTCATGACACAGTCGGGGGCGGTGCGCCGCCCCTGAACCAAGACAGATCCAAGGGGCTCCAATGACTGACGCAAGCCAAAACGCCGGACCCATGCTGGCAGCGGATGGAACACCGCTCAAGCTATCGCTGGCACGCTCGTTGCGGCGGCAAAAGCTGCGTGCCTTGCTGTTGATCGCTCCTTTGCTTCTGTTCGTTCTGTTTTCCTTTATTGTTCCAATAGCTGCGATGCTATTCCGTTCAGTAGAAAACAACATCGTCTCTGACACTCTGCCTCTTACCGTCGAGGCGCTTCAAAACTGGGATGAACAGTCTGGAGAATTGCCGGGCGAGGGCGTGTATGATGCCTTTGTGCGGGACATGATTGTTGCGATTGACAATAAAGAGCACACACGGCTTGGTTCGCGTTTGAACTACGAAGAAACCGGTATGTCTTCGATGTTCCGCAAGTCAGGTCGTCAGATCAAGAAACTGGATCCTGAAACGGATGGTCCGTTTAAAGAGCAACTAATAGATATTCACGACGGATGGGGCGATACACAAACGTGGCGCGTGATCAAAACCCATTCGCCGAAGATCACCAACGGGTATTTTCTGAACGCGGTAGATATGCGCAGAACCCCCGACGGCGCGCAGGCACAACCCGAAGACAAGCAAATCCTTGTTAAGCTGTTCGGTCGAACGCTGTTTATGTCTCTGGTAATAACGGGTGCCTGTATCCTGCTGGCTTATCCGGTCAGCTATTTGCTGGCGACGTTGCCGATGCGTGTCTCAAATCTGCTGATGATCCTTGTGCTTCTGCCGTTCTGGACGTCACTGTTGGTGCGGACGTCGGCGTGGAAGGTGATGCTGCAACAGCAAGGCGTGATCAACGAAACGCTGGTCTGGCTGGGGTTGGTGGCTGACGATGCACGACTGGTGATCATCAATAACCAGATCGGTACGATCACCGCAATGACGCATATCCTGCTGCCATTCATGATCCTGCCCATGTATTCGGTGATGCAGACCATTCCGGAATCCTACACGCGTGCCGCGAAATCCATGGGTGCGACCAACTGGACGACGTTCTGGCGCATCTACTTCCCGCAATCTATTCCGGGTATCGGCGCGGGTTCAATCCTCGTGTTCATTTTGGCGATTGGCTACTACATCACGCCTGAAATCGTGGGCGGTACCAAAGGTGTCTTCATCTCGAATCGGATCGCCTATCACATCTCGTCCTCACTGAACTGGGGACTGGCGGCGGCGCTGGGAACGATACTTCTGGCGGTCGTTCTGCTGCTCTACTGGGTCTACGACAAGATCGTGGGCATTGATAACGTGAAGCTGGGATAATCGACATGGCCGCACTTACTCCGATATCCCGTAAACCTATGTCGATGGTTCTGCCCAGCGTTGCATTGGCCGGAGCATTCGCTGGTATCTTTGTCGGCGCCGGAAACGGCTCGGTCCTGCTAGGGATCGTGGGCGGTGCCATCGTGATTGCCGGACTGGCATGGATTTACATCAACATTCTAAAGAATGAGCAGTTGGCCCGCTGGATCAATATCCTCGGCTTTGGCATCGCGGGCTTTTTGATGTCCGGCCCAATGGGGGGAGTACTTGGCCTGTTGGGGGGCTGGTTCTTCGCCTGGTTTACTTATTGGTTGTACGAAGGGCGATACCGGCGCAAGCTGTTGCCGTACCTGACCGCGCAGCAGGTGTTTTACCACTACCTGTTCCGGGTGATCTGCGGTGCGATCTTCGTCTTCCTGATCACACCGATCCTTGTGGTCTTGCCGCTGTCGTTCAACGCACAGGACTTTTTTACCTTCACGCCCGAGATGTTGCGGCTTGACCCTGAAGGGTATTCGCTGAAGCACTACCGCGATTTCTTTACCAACAATGAATGGCAACGCAGCTTCAAGAACTCGCTGATCATTGCCCCGATTGCCACAATCATCTCGGTCTCGCTTGGCACCTTGGCGGCCATTGGTCTCAGCCAGAGCCACGTCCCCGGCCGCCGTGCTATCATGGGTATCCTGATTTCGCCGATGATCGTTCCGCTGATCATCTCGGCCACTGGCATGTTCTTTTTCTACAGCGATATCGGTCGGTTCCTTGAAGGCACGCTGGGCATGAACAAGAACTTTGTGGGCTATCTGAAAGTCATCCTGGCGCACGCCGTTCTGGGTATCCCGTTCGTGATCATCACTGTGACCGCCACGCTTGTGAGCTTTGATCGTTCACTGACGCGTGCGGCTGCCAACATGGGGGCAGGGCCGGTGCGGACCTTCTTCAAGATCCAGATGCCGCTGATCCTGCCGGGTGTGATTTCGGGTGGTCTGTTCGCCTTCATCACCTCGTTCGACGAAGTTGTGGTGGTTCTGTTCGTGGGCTCGGCCAGTCAGAAGACTCTGCCGTGGCAGATGTTCACGGGCCTGCGGGAACAGATTAGCCCGACCATTCTGGCGGTTGCGACGATCCTTGTGGTTCTGTCGATTGCGTTACTGACCACGGTTGAGTTGCTGCGTCGTCGGTCCGAACGTTTGCGGGGGCTTTCACCCGCTTGACGGAGCATTCTGTCTGATCTAACGATTCTCGTGTTCATCTCCGCTGCGATGGCGTCGCGGCGTTTAAGGGGATGATCGGCTCTCGGACCCCGAGACCGCCTGTCCTGAACGCCGGGACATGTGGCCGGGATTTGTCGCCCGGCAAAGATGAGAGACCAAGTGATGACCGACACAACAAAACGCCCCGAATTCTTTACCTGTCACAATGGTGACAAAGCGCCTTTGCCGTTCAGCAAGGGTGAGTATGATCGCCGTCTCAGCAGGCTTCGCAGCATTATGGCCGCACGTGATATTCCTGCGGTTCTGCTGACATCAATGCAAAATATCGCCTACTACTCGGGCTTTCTGTATTGTTCCTTTGGCCGTCCGTATGGCTGCGTGGTCACCCAAGAGGCCTGCACCACCGTTTCGGCCAACATCGACGCCGGGCAACCGTGGCGCCGGTCAGTCGAAGACAACGTGATTTATACTGACTGGAAGCGCGACAACTATTGGCGTGCGGTTGCAAGTCTGATCGGCAACGCCAAGCGGATCGGCATTGAAGGCGACCACATGACGCTGGCCGCCCGCGACACCGCCCTGCGGATGCTGGGTACCCCCGAGCTGGTTGACATCGCGCCGGATACAATGACCGCGCGCATGGTCAAATCCGCTGAAGAGATTGAGTTGATCAAGGGTGGGGCTCGCACCGCGGATGTTGGCGGGGCGGCGATCCATGCCGCCATCCGTGAAGGCGCAACTGAGATCGAGATTGCCATGGCGGGCCGTGACGCAATGGAAGAGGAAATCGCGCGCGCTTATCCAGACGCCGAATATCGCGACACCTGGGTTTGGTTCCAGTCCGGGCTGAACACCGATGGCGCACATAACCCGGTTACAAAACGCGCTCTGCAAAAAGGCGATATCCTGTCGCTGAACACTTTCCCGATGATCTCAGGCTATTACACCGCGCTGGAACGTACCCTGTTTCTGGGCGAGCCGGACGCTGACAGCCTGCGCCTTTGGAAGGCCAATGTGGCGGCCCATGAACTGGGCCTGAGCCTGATCAAACCCGGTGCGACCTGTTCAGGCATCACCGCCGAGATCAACCGTTTCTTTGCCGATGAGGGGCTGCTGCAATACCGCTCGTTCGGGTATGGCCACTCGTTCGGCATTCTCAGCCACTATTACGGGCGCGAGGCCGGTCTGGAACTGCGCGAGGATATCGACACCGTGCTGGAACCTGGCATGGTCGTTTCAATCGAGCCCATGCTGTGGATCCCCGAAGGGCAACCCGGTGCAGGGGGCTACCGCGAGCATGATATTCTGGTGGTTGGCGAAGATGGGGCCGAAAACATTACCGGCTTCCCATATGGGCCCGGCCACAACATCATCGGTGCCTGATACAAAGAAGGGGGAACATACGTTCCCCCTTCATTTTTCGCGACCGGCGCGTTCGTGAAAGATGAAACCCAGGAAATTCAACAATAGCTGCGCAGCCAGAATCTGCGTGCTTTCGCTGGGGTCATAGGCTGGTGCCACTTCGACAAGGTCAATGCCGACGACATTGCCGCGTTTAGCGAGGCCTTGAAGGATTTCCAGTACGTCATAATACAGAAATCCGCCATGGCTGGGTGTCCCGGTCCCCGCCGCGATAGAGGGGCAAAAGGCGTCGATATCTATTGTCACATAGTACCGAGCACCTTCGGGGATGCGTTCAAGAACGCCCCCGGTTCCCAGCTTTCTCACCTGACGCACGGACAAGATGTCTGATCCGCGTGCGCGTGCGTCCTCGTATCCTTCCTTGGCGGTTGACGAGACGTTCCGAATGCCCAACTGGGTCATCCCCGAGACATAGTCTTTCTCGATTGCCCGCCGCATGGGGTTGCCGTGGCCATTGGTGACACCGTGACGCTCGTCCACGAAATCCAGATGCGCATCAATTTGAACCACGTGGATCGGGCCGTTTTGTGCACAATCATCTTCAAACGCGGAAATGCAGGGAATGTTGACAGAGTGATCGCCACCGATCACAAGCGGCAGCGCTCCGGCGGACAGAATTTTGCGAACACCATAGGCGATGTTTTCGTGGCTGACCTCGGTCTTTGTGTGGACGATATCCGCATCCCCCAAATCCACGATGCGCACGGAACTGTCCAGATAGGTTGCGTCGTCTTCGTGGTCATATGCTCCAGCATGTCCAAAACTGAACAGGGTCGAAGCCTCGCGCACGGCCCGAGGGCCGAACCTTGCCCCGGCGCGCCATTGGGTGCCGAAATCAAAGGGGGCACCTAGGACACAAACATCCGCATCAATTTTGTCCCAATCCTCGACATACGGAGATTTTCCAAAGGTCGATATTCCAACGAAAGGTAGGTTCAGTCGTCCTGACGCATATCCATGATCCTGCATATTCAATCCTTTCAATGGCCCTGTCGCCTTGCGTGCAATTGAACATGAGAAGGCGGTGCAATGATATTAATTTTCTTCGATCAAACCATGTCTGGCGTTCAGACAGGTTTGATCCGGTGCATTCTTTCCGATTAGCTGTTGGTCCTTTCGCCACAAACGAAAATTCAGAGGGGCAAGCTGTGGTACCGCAAAATCGTTCACGGCAGCGCGTGATTTTGCGGGCGATACACGGGTCCGGAGAAGCGGTGTTTTCATGGGTGCAGATGTTCAATCCCCGAAGGCTTTTACATCATGCCTGCCGCACAAGTTGCGAGCCGGGCGCAATCGTTGGCGGTGCACTGTTCAGGGCGTCACGCGCGAAACCGGCGGCAGCTTTGTATTTGGCCATGAAACTGGCCCTTTCAGCCAAGGGAATGACCGTTTCAATATCGTCGAACACACCGGCACAGCGGTCGTTGACCAAATTCAACAGGCCAAAAGGCCCGGAACCCCGATTGCGAAGGACAAGGTCTGACACCGGACCGCACAGCGTGTCATCATAAGCCGCCAGCGCGGTTGGACCCACGCCATGCTTGAGCAAGCTGGCCCCCAAAACGCGGGCGTCCATGATCGCCTGGCTGGCCCCATTCGAACCGGTGGGGTACATCGGATGGGCGGCGTCTCCGATCAAGGCAACCGGCCCGTCAACCCACGTTTCAACCGGATCGCGGTCGATCATCGGGTTTTCATATGTCACATCCGCACCGCGGATCAGAGCTGGAACATCCAACCAATCATAGGTCCATCCGTCAAAATGGTGCGCAAAATCCTTGGCCTCAACCTGCCGGAACCATCCGGTTGCCGCATGCGCGGCCGGGTCATCGTGGGTGACTTCGGCAATCCAGTTTATCAGCGCCAAGCCGGTTTCGGGGTCGGGGTGCGAGATCGGGTAGATCACCATTCGTTTCTTATGCGTACCCAGTCCGACAAAGGAGGAACCCGTGCGCACGGGCTTTGCCAGTGTTGTGCCGCGCCACATGACGGAACCTCCCCAATGGATCGGAGGTTGGCTTGGATGCATTTGGGCGCGGATGGCTGAATGGATACCGTCGGCACCGATCAGAATGGCACCGGTTTCGTGGATGGCCCCGTTATCAGTTTGCAGCCGCACTGTAACCGTCCCGTCCGCATTGGTCTGGTGCCCCGTGGCCCGAGACCCGAGGCGCACGGCATCCGGGCCTGCGCGTTCGACAAACCGCTTGTAAAGCGCCATGTGAAACGCGCCGCGATGCACCGCGTATTGCGGCCAGTTGTAACCGGCAAAAGTTCCGCGCGGTTCCGAATAAATCTCATGCCCATTCAAACCAACAAGCGCCCATTCCCGCGCTGGGACGCCGAACCCGTCCAAGTCCCGAGCCGTGAAACCCAGATCGTACAACTCACGCACTGCGTTGGGTTGCAGATTTATCCCGACACCCAGCGGGCGCGGGTGCCGAACGCTTTCAAAGACGGTGCAGTCGATGCCAATCTGATGCAGTGTCAGCGCCAGCGACAACCCGGCAATACCACCGCCCGCGATCAGCACTTTTGGATCTGTCATGTTGCCTGCCTTTCTGTCCGACTGGCGGTGGGTATTGGTTGTCGATAATCGGTGCGTGTGGATCAATCCTCAACCACAAATGCGTTTGATCCGTTCCGGGGATGGGTGGAGGCTCGCGGCGTTGCGCAGCCGCGCCCGCAAGCAGATCAGAGCGGTATCAATCGTCGTTTGCATGAACCCATGCGCCATCGCCGCGCTGTCACCCTGATTCAGCTTTCTGCGAGCGGATTGCCAAGTGTCCAGTGCGTCCGAAATCGCATCGCATGTCCAATGCTCGGCTTCTTGTGAAACAAATTCGGCAAAGGCGTCACCCGCAGGCCCTGCGGCCAGACGTGTTGCCAGCATACGCGCGTGTATGCCGTTGGCCCCTTCGTAAATCGAGGTAATACGGGCATCACGATAGGTCTGCTCCAGCCGGTATTCGCGCAAATAGCCATAGCCGCCCAGAACCTGCATACCCAATTCGGCGGCCTTGATACCGGCGTCGGAGCAATAGACCTTGGCAACCGGGGTCAGAAAATCGACCAGGTCAGGCGATGTGCCCCGTTCCATTGTGACAAATGCAAGATGTGCAAGACTGCGGCTACTGACTGCCAGCCAGTCGATTTGATCCAGCATGCGGCGGATGTCGGCATGTTGATCCAGTGTTGCCGGTTGACCGTCGGCATTGCGTCCCTGCACCCTTTCACTGGCATAAGTACTGGCAATGTCATAGGCCCGCGCGGCGTGCGCGACGCCCTGTAGGGCGACATCAAGCCGGGCGTGGTTCATCATGGTGAACATGGCCATCAGACCTTCACCCTCGGCCCCGATCAATTCGGCTTTGGCCCCATCAAATGCCAGCTGGCACGAGGGTGAGGCATGCAGGCCCATCTTTTCCTCGATGCGCGTTACGGTAGCGTGGTTGCGGCTGCCGTCAGTGCAGGAACTGGGGCATAGAAACAGCGATAAACCTCTGACGCCGTCATCGGACGTGCGCGCAAGCACAAGATGCAGGATGTGATCGCTCATGTCCTGGTCACCGCCAGAGATAAAGATTTTTTCGCCCGTGATCCTCCAGCCATCCTCGGCAGGTTCCGCCCGGCAGCGCACGCGTGAAAGGTCAGATCCGGCCCCGGGTTCGGTCAGGCACATGGTGGCCAGAGTTTCACCCGAGGCCAGAGACGGAATGTACCGGTATTGCTGATCCTCTGTGCCAAAGCGCAACAAGGTACGCACCGCGCCCGGAACCAACCCCGTAACCATCTGAAGGCTGTGGTTTGCGCCCGAAAAAACCTCGGACGTGATGGCCAGCATCAAGGCTCCAAGCCCTTGACCGCCATATTCCTCAGGCACGGTGAGAGAGGGCCAGCCCTGTTCCGAATACGTGGCATAAACTTGGGCAAAGCCAGCCGGCATGGATACGCGACCGTTTTCCAGCGAGCATCCCTGCCTGTCTCCCGGCTCGTCCAGCGGGGCAATTTCACCTTGCGCGAAGGCCGCAAAATGTTCGCCGATCTCACCAGCCAGGTCAGCGTCCCAATCTGGAAGCTCGGTTGCCCGGGCAACGTGGTTCAACGTGAATAAGATATCCGCAAGCGGGGCTTCGAATGGCTTCATGATCAAATCATCCGACAGCTGGTGATTTCGGCGGCCACGACGCGGCCCGGTTCTGGCGGTTCGGCACAGTCGAAGTTCAAAGTGACTGGGTAGGGGCGCGATGGGGCAGGGGGCAGCATCACGCAGTCAGTCCCAGCAGGCGCGCGGCATTGCCTTTGATGATGTCAGGGCGCAGTTCGTCCTTGATATTGATCTTCTCGAAATCCGACAGCCAGCGTTCAGGAGTGATCATTGGCCAGTCGGACCCAAACAGGACCTTTTTCCTGAGGATCGAGTTGCAGTATTTCACCAGAATCTCGGGGAAGTACTTTGGTGACCAGCCGGACAGGTCGATATAGACGTTGGGCTTGTGCTGCGCCACGGACAGAGCTTCTTCCTGCCAGGGAAATGACGGATGGGCGAGGATAATCTTCATATCCGGAAAATCGACGGCGACGTCATCCATGAACATCGGGTTCGAGTATTTAAGCCGCATTCCGTTACCGCCGCGCATGCCCGAACCGACACCGGTTTGGCCTGTGTGAAACAGGGCGATGCAGCCTTCCTCCGCGATTGCCTCGTAAAGGTCATAAGCCATACGGTCATTGGGGTAGAACCCCTGCATCGTCGGATGAAACTTGAACCCTTTGATACCAAATTCTCGGATCAGGCGGCGCGCCTCGCGTGCACCCATCTTGCCCTTGTGCGGATCGATTGACGCAAACGGGATGAGCACATCGTCATTTTCCGCCGCCAAAGCGGCAACTTCTTCGTTTTTGTAGCGCCGATAGCCGGTCTCCCGCTCGGCATCGACCGGGAAGATCACCGCGGCTATGTTTTGCTCGCGATAGTGCTGTGCAGTCTCGGGAACCGTAGGCGGGTGGCTCCACGGAGCGCCAAAGTAATTGGCCATGGTTGCCTGCAGGTCGTCATAGCCATCGTCCGAGTGGCACCCGCAGGGTTCTTCAGCGTGGGTGTGAATGTCGATTGCGCGAACCTTGGAGATATCGACCATCTGTTCGTTCCTTTCTCAGATCTTTACGATTGCCGGGTCGGCGTCGTCATAAAGACGCTCAAGTAAATTTTGCCGTCGTGTCAGTATTTTGCGGAAATTGAGGTTCCCCTTGGCGGTCATTTCGCCCTCGGGCATTGAGGCGGGCTCGCTAAGAACAATGGCACGCCCGACCCGTGTGGAACTGCCCGATACCTCGCGTGCGCGCTCTGCCAGACGGCGGTGGATTTCACCTTGCAGCAGTTTGCAGCGGTAGGCGCCACTGTCGTCGCTCAGGTCAAATCCTTCCCGCTTCAGCTCGGCGACATCGGGAAAGACCATGACGCCGATCTCATTTCTGTCGGCACCTGTAATGACCAGATCTGAGGCAAGAGGCGCAAGGCAGGTCAACAAGTCCATCCGCAATTGCGCGGCACGCACCCATGTTCCGGTCAGCAACTTGAAATCTTCAGAAATCCGGCCGTCGAATTTCATACCTTTATTCACATCCTGCGGGTCGATGAACCGCATGGCGTCGCCGGTAATGAAAAACCCTTCTTCATCGAAAACACTGGCCGTCTTTTCGGGTTCGTTGAAATAGCCAGGCATCACGTTTGGCCCTTTGATGCGCGTTTCGCACCTCATGTCTTCATCCGGTATCAGCTTGAGTGTCACGCCGTTCATCGGAACGCCAACAACCCCGGAACGATCAATGGGCTCGGACTGCATCATTGTAGCGGGCGCTGTTTCGGTCAGTCCCCAGGACGAGGTCATCAGCGGTATCTCACCTTTGACATCCAGCGCCATCTGTTCAAATCCAGACCAGATATCCTGTGGCAGTGACGCTCCCGCATAAAAGATCAGATCAAGTTCTTCGAAGAACCGCCGACGCAGATCGCCATCCCGCTGCAATGCGCCCAGCAGCATGCCGTAACCTACGGGAACATTGAAGCTGAGCGTGCCGGTGACCATAGACAGATTTTCCAGCGTCCGCTCAAACAAACCAGCTACCGGTTTGCCGTCGTCGATGTAGAAGCTTCCGCCGTTGGCGAGCATCATGTTGAAATTATGTGATCCGCCAAAGACGTGGTTCCATGGCAGCCAATCGACCACACGGGGCGGACGCGTGCGCAGAAATGGCAACGCGTCGGCCAGCATGGTCTGGTTCACACACATCATGCGTTGGGTCGTGATGACCCCCTTCGGGGCCGAGGTTGAACCGCTGGTCATCAGGATCTTGGCGACGGAATCGGGGCCAACCAGTTCATAGGCGGCCGCAAGATCGACACTGACATCCCCTTTGAGAAGTTCGTCGAACGCTGTGACCTGACTGTTCCTGCCTTGTCGGCTGGCTACGATTTCGACCCCTTGAAGCGCATCCAGTTCCAGCGCCTCTCGGTATTGATCCCCATCGACGACATAGGCCATCTTCGGGCGCACCAGTTCGATGGCATGGCGCAGGCGGCCGTGCGCGCCATGGATCAACGCGTACTGCTCAGCCACGGGGGCTGTTGGTATGCCGATATACTGAGCAGCAAGGCTTAGCAGACCGTGATCGACACCGTTACCGCTCATGATCAGGATCGGTGTGTCAGGCCCCATCCCACGCCCCAATAGCGAGCTTGCGATGGCTCGCACCTTTTCAAGCGTGGTCGCATAGCTTTCCTTGCGCCATCCCGCGCCGCTGCGTTCAGCAATGAACGTTCGGTCAGGCGCGTCCGAGGCCCAGGCGTGCAGCCAGACACCGGTTTTGTCGACGACAGGACCAAGAGTGTGGTTCGATTTTAGCAGGATGGAGCCGTCGGCCCGATCTTCGCGCGAAACAGAATGCACTAGGTATTCCGATGTGCGTTGCATGATCAGCCCCTTTTCCTCGCTTTTTCGATCGTCCTGAGGGCATCGAAAACGGTGGTGATGGTTGCGTCATCCAAACCGGCCAGCAGCTTGCCTTCGTGGGCGGTAACCGCGGCGACGGCCTTTTCATATAATTGCCTTCCCGCCAATGTCGTCCTGAGGGCATAGGCGCGCCGGTCGGTGGGTACCCGGTCGCGGACGATCAGTTCCCTGCGCTCCAGTTCATCAATGATAACGACAAGGTTCGGGCGCTCGATATCCATTGCGTCAGCCAGTTGGGACTGCCGCAAACCGGGGTTATCGACGATGAGAACCAGTGCCGTATACGTCAGCATTCGCAGATCAAAGGGGCGCAGAGTTGTCGTCAGATCTTCCTGCACCACATTGAAGGCCCGTTTCATGCGATACCCGACAAACCCCCGCAGCGTAGCATCGCTAATCGTGTTTGGCGCGCCGTCTTCTGGCGTGTGTTCATGTTTCCTTTTCATGTGTTCACCTGAAGTTCGGGGCGCGCTTTTCAAGAAAGGCCCGCAGCCCCTCCTGCGCATCCGGTGTTGTTTGCGACAGGGCCGCAGCCAGAGATTCAGTAAACAGCCCGTCGTTTTGCGACATTTCATTGATCCTCGCGACCGCCTGAATCATCAGATAGTTTGACAGTGGCGCGTTTCGGGAAATCTTACCTGCCAGCGTTTGGGCCAGCGCCAAAGCCTCGCCTTCACCAACGCTATAATGTGCCAGCCCCAGCGATACCCCTTCATCGGCACCATATTTGCGGCCGGTCAGCATCATCTCGGTCATCCGATCGGCCCCCAGCAGGCGACCGACCCGCGCGGTCGCACCGCCGCCGACAAATATTCCGCGGCGGCCTTCGGGAAGCTGAAAGATCGTCGAAGGTTCAGCGATGCGAACATGTGTTGCCGCTGCAAGCTCCAGCCCGCCGCCGATCACGGCACCAAACATGGCCGAGACAACCGCAAGCCCACCAAACTGGATCTTGTCCATGACGCTGTGCCAGTGACGGGAATGATGCAGGTTTTCCTCGGCTGTACGATGAACATGCTCGGACAGGTCCAACCCGGAACAATAGTGCCCTTCAGTTCCGGTCAGGATCACCACACGCACATTTTTTTGTGGTGCAGAAAAGAAATCATCCAGCGCGCCCAACAGTTCCTCGCACATCGCGTTTCGCTTGTCTGGGCGGTTCATGGTCAGGGTCGCGATGGATCCGTTGACCTCAATGTTCAGGATTTGGCTGTCCATGGGGAACTCCTTACCGGGGCGGCAGACGAACGGCGCCGTCAAGTCGAATAGTGGTGCCATTCAAAAACGGGTTTTCAACGATCTGTTCGGCGAGCATTGCGAACTCGCGCGCTTCGCCAAGGCGGGCAGGGAAAGGAATGTTCGCAGTGATCTTGGCAGTGACCTCTTCCGGCAAGCCTTCCATCATTGGCGTGTGGAACAGGCCGGGTGCGATGGCCATCACCCGAATACCCGACTGTGCGAGTTCCCGCGCGGCAGGCAGGCACATCGAAGCGATTGCCCCTTTGGACGCGGCATAAGCGGCTTGACCCAATTGACCGTCCTGCCACGCAACCGACGCCGTGTTGATGATCACACCGCGTTCACCGTCAGCCAACGGGTCGAGACCGGCCATGTGTCTCGCCGCGTGGCTCATCACGTTGTAGGTGCCAAAAAGGTTCACGCGCAGAGTTTTCTCGAACACGTCGAATGACAGCTTGCCTTCGCGCCCAACGATCCTGGCCGCCATGCCGACGCCTGCACAACTGACGGCGATTCTGGGCGCCGACCCGAAATGGGATACTGCCGTCTCAAACGCGGCACTGACGGCGGCCTCGTCACTGACATCGGCTTGCAGGGCAAGACCACCAATTTCGTCAGCGACTGCCTTCGCACCTGCAGCATTGAAATCCAAAACGGCAACCTTTGCTCCGCTGGCGGCGAAATGCCTTGCCGTTGCAGCGCCCAGTCCGCTTCCGCCGCCGGTGACCAGGGCGATACATCCACTTAACTGCATGGTGCTCTCTCCAATTTAGTATGCTCAATCATTGTTGTATCTCATACCTATTTTCGGATGGGCCTGCTCCGGACCGCTGTTGGTGTCTAAGCTAGGGGATCAGGAACAGGGTAATGGCTGGAAACAGCACCAGGATCATGACCCGAATGATGTCAGAGGTGACGAACCACATCACTGCTTTGTAAGTTTGGGTCATCGGGGTTGAACGATCCATAGCGTTGATAATGAACAGATTCATTCCGACCGGAGGGGTGATCAGCCCGACCTCGACAACGATCAGAACCAGAATACCGAACCAGATGGCCACATGTTCGGGGCTCATGCCGAAATCCAGTGCGCTGATGACCGGAAAGAAGATCGGGATTGTCAGCAGGATCATTGACAGGCTGTCCATCAGACATCCAAAGATCAGATAGAACACCAGGATCAGGCACAACACCATCCACGGGCTGAGCCCAAGTCCAACGACCCAGCCAGACAGTTCCTGCGGTACCTGAGTGAGCGCTAGGAAACTGTTATACAGCCCTGCGCCCAACACGATGAAGAAGATCATCGCCGTGCTTGAGGCCGTGGCAATGATGCTTTCGACGAAGACCTGCCAGCTCAGATTGCCCGAGATCAGAGCGATCAACCCGGTTCCCGCCGCCCCCACGGCTGCGCCTTCGGTTGGGGTGAACCAGCCAAGATAGATGCCACCAACAACAAGGCCAAAAACCAGCAGGACAGGCCAGACATCCAGCAGTGCCCGTACGCGTTCAGGATAAGGGATCGCTTCGCGGGTGCCGGCGGCGTCAGGATACATGCGCACATAGATCGAAATCGTGATGATATAGCCGAGCGCTGCCAGAATGCCGGGGACAAAGGCCGCGAGAAACAGCTTGGCGATATTCTGTTCCGTCAGGATCGCATAGATCACAAGGATCACCGAAGGCGGGATCAGAATGCCCAATGTGCCGCCAGCAGCAAGCGTTGCGGTCGAAAACCCGCCGGAATAGCCGTAGCGGCGCAGTTCGGGCAGCGCGACACGGCTCATCGTCGCGGCGGTGGCCAGGGAGGACCCGCAGATTGCGCCAAATCCGGCACAAGCGCCAACTGCCGCCATGGCGACGCCCCCTTTACGGTGGCCCAACCAGCTTTCGGCCGCTTTGAACAAGGCCGAAGACATGCCCGACAATGTCGCGAACTGCCCCATCAGCAGGAACATCGGAATGATCGTCAGCGAATAGCTGGAGAAGGTAGAGTAGGTTTCGGTTTTGAGCTTGGCCATGAACATGCTGGTGCCACCCATGGCAAAATACAGCCCGCCAATCCCGCACAGCAACATGGCAAGGCCAATCGGCGCGCGCAGGAAAATCATGATAAGAAGTACGGGAAAGGACACGTAGCCCAGTTCGAGCATGGTCAATGTGCGGCCTCCCCGCGATAGGGCAGGATATGACGCCCGGTGACAAGCTCGATGACCTGCGCGACGGCGCAATAGACAGCAACAAGTGATGCGACAAGGGCGGCAACAAAGCTTAGCCCATAGGCCCACCAAACAGGAAATTGCAGCAGAAAGGTCGTTTCACCATAGTCCAGCTTGTTTTGCATGCCGACAAACAGGCGCCATGTAATCAAAAGGATGACAAGCGACAGGATGATTTCCCAGAACGTGATGATCACCTTGTTCACCTTAGCCGGAAGGGCGTTTGTGAATACATCGACCGTGGCGTGAGAGCCGTAGAGCTGGCAGATCGGCAGGAACGAGAAAATGGCGAATGCAACGCCGGCTTCGACCAGTTCAAAATCGCCATTCACCGGCCCGACGCCCGATGCAATCAGCGCATTTGCTGCTGCTTCCGACAGTGACGTCAGAATGTCCGAGTGACCCAGCGTGTTCAAGCCGCGCCCCAGCACGCTGACACAGGTCAGCAGGACCAGCGCAGTCAGAACCACACCGCCGAGAACGGCCATGAAGCGCGCGATGCGCTCAACCAGTTTCTGCATGATCAACTCCAAAGGGATTGCTCTCCCAGCGGGAAATAGCGCCGGAAGAGCGACCGGATCAGTTGCCGGAGTATTGCGAAATCAGTTCGAGCGCGCGGGCGCGCAAGCCGGTTCCGTCCAGACCTTTTTCATCCATCTCGGCGATCCAGGCGTCAGTGGTCGGCTGTGATGCTGCCTTCCATTCCGCAACCTGTTCCGGGCTCAGCGTGATGATGTTGTTGCCGCGTTCCATCGCCTGCTTGTGTGGCCCGTCATCATCGGCCTGCATCTGCTTGCCTGCGAAGGCCGAGAATTCAGCGCCCGAGTTGGCGTCGATGATGGCCTTCAGATCATCCGGCAATGCATCCCAGCGGTCCTTGTTCATCGCGAAGATGAAGGTGGTGGTATATAGCGTGTCGTCGCCAAAGGTCGTGTGGTTCCCGACCAGCTCGTTGACCTTCAGGGCGCCTGTCACTTCCCAGGGAATCACAGTTGCGTCGATCACGCCTTTAGACAGCGCTTCAGGTACCGCGGGAACAGGCATGCCAACGGGGGTTGCCCCAAGCGAGCTGAAAAGGCCGTTCGTTACGCGTGTCGGTGCGCGCAGCTTTACACCGTTCAGATCTTCGATGCTTTCGATCGGCTCCTTTGAATGGATTAGACCGGGCCCGTGCACCCAGAGCCCGAGAACTTTGAACTGCTTGAAGTCATCGTCCATCATGGTTTCTTCGGCCAGATCCCAATAGGCGCGTGAGACGGCTTCTGCATTCGTCATGGTGAACGGCAGTTCGAACACTTCGGTCCGGGGAAAGCGGCCCGGCGTATATCCGGACACCGTCCAGACAATGTCGGCCACACCATCAATGGCCTGGTCGATCAGTTCGGGGGGTTTGCCCCCAAGCTGCATGGACGGAAACCTTTGAATTTCGATCCGGCCATCCGAATCCGCTTCGACCTTGTCGGCCCAGACATCCAGAACGTTCTTGGGTACGTTGGCTTGTGCTGGCAGGAATTGGTGCATCCGCAGTGTCACTTCGGCCGCAATGGCAGTGGTTGACATGGCGCCAAAAGCAATCGCCGCCACTGCAGATTTGAGTATGGTTCTGCGCAAGTTGGTCATGGTCTCCTCCCTAGATGACCTATGAGTATCATCCCCTGTTCATGATTGCTCATATTAGTTATATTTTATAACGATTTTGATCCACTTTTTTAGTGTTTGGTTTCAGGTCCTTTTCGGAAAACAGAATGCTCACACATGTGAACCTTTTCGTCGAAACGCTACGCAACAGACAGGTTATGCGCGGACGCCAAGTTATCCTCTCAGGATTACATTGCCCTCGGTTGGCTCAAAGGTAAATTGAGATTTCTTAGATTTTAGTTTCTGTTTTCGGTAACTAAAGCGCGAAAACGGTGGATTTGCTTTCCCTGTTTCAATTGGACCAGCGCCCGCGGTGGAATTCAAGACCGTGTGTTATCGTCGGTGACAGCTTCAACTGCCTTGCCTGCGAGCTTCAGGAAAGTTTCGCGTTCATTCGGAGTTAGCCCTTCGAGTATCTCGTTTTGCAGGTCAATTACGACTGGCGCAGCTGCCGCTAGGATGTCTTTTCCTTTTTCGGATAAGGTGACCTCTCGCGCGCGTCTGTCACGTTGACTGACCGAGCGTTTGACGTAGTTTTTCTGCTCCAGCCGGTCGATAACCCCGCCGATTGTTGCGCGGTCATAGGCGATTTTCGCTGCGACTGTCGCCTGATCAATGCCGGGTTCGGCGCGAATTGTTTCAAGTGCTGCGTACTGAACGGATGTAAGGTCGATCCCGGCCTCCTGCATCCGGGCCGAGAACACGTGGGTTGAAATCTGATTGAGCCTGCGGATGAGGTGGCCCGCCATTCCGTAAATACTCATTCAAAACCTCCGAAATCACTTTACGCCGTCACTTTTCCAGAATTACCGCGGCAATTAGTGAGTGTACATATCTTTGTTGACAAGAAATAGTAAGTATAGTTATTAAAATTACATGAACCTGCGGAGGAGGGGGCAATGCAATATTACGTTGATGGATTTCGTCCGGGTGATCCGGATATCAAACCGGCTGCGTTCGGTCACCACAACCACCCCACAACCCTCCCCGAAAAGGTTGATGTTCTGATCGCGGGTTGTGGACCGGCCGGGCTTTGCCTTGCGGCGCAACTGGCCGGGTTCGCCGAAGTTTCGACAATGATCGTGGATCAAAAGCCGGGTCCGATGGAGAAAGGCCAGGCGGACGGTGTCAACGTCCGTTCGATGGAGATGTTTCAGGCGTTTGGTTTCGCTGAGAGAGTGAAGCGCGAAGCGTATTGGGTCAACCAAACGGCATTCTGGACGCCCAATCCCGCATACCCGGACCACATCCGCCGGGCGGGCACGGTGCAGGACGTGGCCGACGATCAATCCGAGATGCCACATACCTTGATGAATCAGGCCCGGATTCATGAGCTGTTTCTGGACGTGATGAGAAACGCTCCAACGCGGTTGCAACCCCATTACGGGCTTCGTGTCAGCGATTTGACGATTGATACCGGTTCCACGGATCACCCTGTCACGGCCGAGCTTGAACGCCTGGGCGATGATGGTGACGTGGTAAAACGGCTTACAGTACGTGCGAACTATGTCGTAGGCTGTGACGGTGCACGCAGCAATGTGCGCAGGGCTATCGGGGGTAAGCTGCAAGGCGACGCCGCACACCAGGCGTGGGGCGTTATGGACATATTGGCGAATTCCGATTTCCCCGACTTGCGGCGGAAATGTCTTGTTCAATCGGCATCGGAAGGAAACGTTCTGATCCTTCCGCGCGAAGGCGGATACCTGTTCCGAATGTATGTCGAGCTTGACAAACTGAACCCGGATGAGCGGGTCGCCAACCGCAATCTGACGGCTGACCATATCATCGCTGCCGCGAACCGGATCATGCGTCCTTATTCCATCGACGTAAAAGAAGTCGTTTGGTGGTCGGTCTACGAGATTGGCCACAGGCTGACCGACAAGTTCGACGATGTTCCGCAGCGTGAAATTGCAACACGCACCCCGCGCGTGTTCACGGCGGGCGACGCCTGCCACACCCATAGCCCCAAGGCGGGTCAGGGGATGAACGTGTCGATGGGCGATACATTCAACCTGGGCTGGAAACTGGTGCATGTGCTGACAGGAAGATCAAAGCCTGATCTTCTTCACAGTTACTCGGCCGAGCGTTTGCAAGAGGCCAAAAGACTGGTCGAAACCGACCATAATTGGGCCCGGATCATGAGTGCGCCACCGGGCGAGTCAGAGCTTGACGGCACCGACATGCCCCGATTTCAAAAACAGTTTATCGAAAATCTGGAATTTACCGGCGGGCTTTCGGTTCATTATGGGCCTTCGGACTTGGTCGCCGAACCGGTTCACCAGCATCTGGCGCGTGGGCTGGTCATAGGCAAGCGATTTCATTCCGCACCAGTTGTCCGGCTTGCGGATGCCATGCCTATGCAATTGGGGCATGTCGCCGAAGCGGATGCGCGCTGGAGGCTCTATGCCTTCGCAGAACAGGGAGACGCAGGTAGGCAAGACGGATCGATCCATCACCTTTGCGAGGCTTTGCAAAGCGATCCGAACTCTCCTCTGCGACGGTTTACGCGCCCTGACGAAGACATCGACGGTTTGATAGATCTACGGGCCATCTTCCCACAGGATTTCAAATCGCTGGCCTATGAGGATATGCCGTCTCTTTTGAAACCCGAGAAAGGCAGGTATGGTCTGCGCGACTTCGAGAAGGTTTTTTGCGTTGATCACAAGAGGCGCGAAGACATCTACGAAATGCGCGGAATTGACCGGACAAAGGGCTGTATGGTCGTCGTCAGACCGGACCAATATGTGGCGCATGTTTTGCCTCTGGAGTGTCACGCTGACCTGTTTGATTTCTTCTCCAGACTATTTGTTTCGGGCGGCGGTCGATAAGTACGACGTCTCAGGTCACAACGGACCGCCGTTCCGAGGGGAGAATGGTTTGTCGCATCCGTGCTTGGTTCTGCAGGATTGCCGCCTGGGCAAATCTGGATTGGCGCCTGAAGCCGCCCATGTCGCAGGAAGGCTCTCTAGCCAGGAAGCTAAGCGCGGGTATTTCAGGACGCGTTTAACGCGGCCAGAACCTCGGTGCTGACCACAACACCGTCAGCTTCGGCTGCCGCCCGTTTGGCCAGACGCCCGTCACCCGGGACACGGGCTTCCCCATTGCCGACAATTTCTGCGCAAATGCGCGTGATATATTGATTGAAGGCCGCGTTGCCGAACCTCGTCGGATCAATCGCAATCAGTGTTGCGCCGCCCTTGATGTTCAGGGCCCCGAACGCCTCGCGTTCCTGATTGTCTACGGAAAGGGTTCCACCAGCCAGAGCTGCACCCAACACTTCAACCATGAAAGCGATTGCGGCGCCCTTGTGCTCGCCAAAAGGTAACAGGCTGCGGGTTTCCAGAATGGCGTTCGGGTCCGTGCTGGGTGCGCCGTCAGGGTCCAGCCCGGCAGGGCGGGGCAGGTCGTGCCCTTCGGCTGCGGCCATGCGGATATCCATCAAAGCAACCATTGAAGACGCCTGATCCCAGACTATCGGCGCACCGTCCTCGCGTGGGCAGGCAAAAGACATCGGGTTGGTGCCAAATACCGGGCGCACCCCACCTTGCGGCACCACCATGGACAATGAGTTGACCACTGCAAACGCCACCAGACCCGCTTCGGCCAGCGGTTCGGTGTCAAACCGCAACGCGCCCAGATGGTGGCAATTTGCGCAGGTGAAAGCGGCAATGCCGTTTTCCCGCGCCATTTCGATCAACGCGTCGCGGGCTTCTGCTGCGGCGACCTGATAGTACCCGTTATCTGCGTCACAGCGCAGAACGCCCGGGGCAGCCTTTTCTATCTTGGGTTTCGCATTGCCGTTTGCATAGCCCGAGGTGAAGCTTTGGACATAGACCGGTAGCATACGCAATCCGTGGCTGCGCGGTCCGTCCCGCTCGGACCGGGTAACAATGTCGGCCAAAATATCGCTGCCCTGTGCATTAACTCCGGCAGAAACAAGTACGGATTTCGCCAGCGCCCGAACCTCGGCAAGAGTAAGCGTTTTGGTCGATTGTTCGGTCATCATTTCAAATCCAGTCTTTTTACTTCAGGGGTTAGGCACGCGCACGCGCGTTGGTGGGATCAACGGCGCAAGTATCGATCACCTCGGCATCGCGCATTTCGTAATGGACCAACACCTGCATCCTTGTACCCGGCGCGGTCATATCGTTTGGTACAAGTGCCATCGCTATGTCGTGGTTGCAATAATAAGAGAACCCACCCGACGTAACGCGCCCGATCAGTTCACCGTTTGCATAAACACCCTCATCGAACATCACCGATGTTTCGCCAAAGGGAAGCTTCAACGTGACCAACCGTTTGTGATTGCCCTCGCTTCTCTGCTTCTCCAGCGCCGCTTTTCCGATGAACTCGCGCCCCTCGGTGACGACAAACCGATCAAGGCTGGCCTCATACGGTGTCATGTCCTTGCAAATCTCGCGGTTGATGGCGCGATAGGACTTTTCAAGGCGCATGGACTCCAACGCCTCAAGCCCGAAGGGTTTTACACCGGCTTTCAAAAGCAGGTCGACAAGGTGTCGGTTATACCCGACAGGATGGTGCAGTTCCCAACCCAGCTCGCCTGTGTAAGATACCCGAAGCAGGTTTACGTCTTTGGCATAGCCCGCTTCACCCTTTTGCGCAGAGAGCCAGGGAAAAGCAGCATTCGACAAATCGTTGTCGGTCAGCGGTTGCAAAATCTCGCGCGCCTTGGGACCGGCCAGAGCGATCACACCCAACTGTTCCGAAACGTCTTCAAGGATAACCGATTGATCTTGTGGTAACAGACGTTGCAGCTGATCCCAGTTATAGGCGCGCCAATTCGGGGTAGAGACCAGGTAAAAATCATTCTCGGCATAGCGGACAACTGTGTATTCCGCATCCATGCCACCTTTTGGATTCAACAAGAGCGACAGGTTCATCCGGCCCACTTTGGGCAATTTGTTTGCCATCAGACCATCCAGCCACCGCGCAGCGCCGGGACCGCGTATAGTAAACTTGGTCATCGGCGACATCTCGATGAACCCGGCCTCTTCGCGGGTGGTACGTACTTCCTCCTGAACGCGTTCCATGTGATTGGCGCGGCGGAAAGAATGTTCGGGGATCGCCTCTTGCGGCGATTTGGCGAACCAGCGCGGGAATTCATAGCCGTTGAAGCTGGTCCAGACTGCGCCATGCGCCGTCAGCAGATCGTAAGACCCCACGGTTTTCATTGGGCGCGCATCCGGGAAATCTTCGCCGGGGATGTGCGCGTTCATATGTGTGCCCCAGGTTTCGCGAACCTTGTCCATGGTCCAGCGTTTGGAGGCGTAGTCAGAGAAACGACGCGGGTCCAGTTCCGACATGTCCATGCCCGGATCACCATCGACGATCCAGCGGGCCAGCCGTTCGCCCACGGTGCCGCCCCACAGAATGCCACCGGGCATCCCTTCGGCCAGCCACAGGTTTTTGTGCCCCGGCGCTGGCCCGGCAAGTGGCAATTCGTCCGGCGTCATTTGGAAGGGGCCGCGCGTGTTGGCCTTGATGCCCACCTCGCCTAGAACTGGCACCCGTTCGATTGCCCGCTCCCATTGGGTTTCAACGGCATCGAAATCCTCGGGCAAGAGGTCTGCGCCAAAGTCAGGTGGCACGTGGTCTTCGGCAAACAGTTTTAGGTCCTTAGTGAATTCATAGGGCCCGAACTGAATGCCGCCCACATCTTCACGCAGGTATGCGCCGTAATCCTCATCCCGCAAGATCGGGAACTCGGGAAGACCCTGCGCGCGACGTTCCTTGAGCAGCGGAACGGTTTCCGTGGTCCAGTATTGGTGAATGATGGGAATGCAGGGCAGGTCCAGCCCAACGCGCCGGGCATTTTCACGGGCATAGTTGCCGGTGGCAAAAACCAGATGCTCGCACGTGATCTCACCCTGATTGGTGGTCACTTTCCAATGACCGCTTTCCAGCCTTTCATACGCCTGTGCTTCGGTGTTCTGACAGATTGTGGCGCCTGCATCCCGCGCCAGTTTTGCCATTGCCATGGTGATGTCGGCCGGGTTCACATAGCCGTCCTCGGTATGCAGGATACCGCCGCGAATATGCTCGGACTGGCTCAAAAGGGGGTGAACATCGGCAATTTCCGCCGGCGTCAACAGTTTGCAGGGCACACCGGCGGCCTCGGCAATCGAGATATATGACTGGAACTCATCCCAACGCTCCTGGGTGTTGGCAACGCGCAGCTGACCCACTTTGCGCAAGCCTACAGATGCACCCATCTTCTGTTCGACTTCGGAATAGATGCGGATGGTTTCCATCGTCATCTTCGACACGTTTCGGGACCGCACGAAGGTGACCAGCAGACCGGCCGCATGCCAGGTCGAGCCTGAGGTCAGCGTGGTCCGTTCCAGCATCACCGCATCGCTACAGCCGTGCTGTGTCAGCCCATACAGAATGGACGCGCCCACACATCCGCCGCCAACGACAACAACTTTGGCATGTGACTTCATTTGCCGATTTCCTTCTTGCGACTGATCATGGTGTCAGACGCTCTGCCTGCCCGACATCAGTAAGATGAGAACGTTCCGAAGTTTTTACGGAAACATGGCGCCAGACAATCGCAAAAAATTTCTCCTGCGGCTTAGTTCAGGTCACCTCTTACCGGGCCCCTTCGTATTGGTCGCTGTCTGGTTCCCGGTCATTCAGTGCCGTCCAGACCGGCATCAATTTTTATGTGCCTTGTCTTGTTTCACCCTGTTATGTTAGCGCAAACTGTGCCAGTGAAACCTGATGCCTTTGCAAAACTGGGTTTCTGTTGCCTACAGTATTGCGGCTTACAAGTGGGAGGAACAGGTGTATCTCGGTCTTGATTTGGGGACGTCAGGTCTTCGGGGAATTGTGGTCAGTGAAGACGGCGACGTCGTTGCCGAGGCCGAAGCGAACGTGAACACATCGACACCGCATCCGGGCTGGTCAGAGCAGGAACCTGCGGATTGGGTTGAAGCGTGTCAAAAGGTCGTTGCCCAGTTGCGCGGGCAAAACGGCGCTGCGTTTTCGGCAGTGCGGGGCATTGGTCTGAGCGGACATATGCATGGCGCAACGCTTCTGGACCGACAGGGTCGCGTCTTGAGGCCCTGTATCCTTTGGAACGACACAAGGTCTGCCCGTGAAGCTGCCGAACTGGATGCGCTTTCCGCGATGCGATCGATCACCGGAAACATCGTTTTTCCCGGCTTCACTGCGCCCAAACTGGAATGGGTGCGCAGGCATGAACCTGACGTTTTTGAAAAGACTGCCAAAGTCTTGCTCCCCAAAGATTATTTGCGCTTCTGGCTGACCGGAGAATACATCAGCGACATGTCCGACAGCGCGGGTACCGCGTGGTTGGACGTCGGATGCCGCGAATGGTCGGAAACAGCGCTTGAACTCAGCCACATGCGTCGGGATCAGATGCCCGAACTGGTCGAAGGCAGCGCCGCCGGGGGCGAGCTGAGGGCGGAGATTTTGCAGCACTGGGGCCTGACCGGACCCGTTGTTGTTGCCGGCGGGGCAGGCGACAACGCGGCGGCGGCCTGTGGTATTGGAAGCATCGCCGAAGGCCGCGGTTTTCTATCGCTGGGAACGTCCGGTGTGCTGCTGGTTGCCAAGGACAGTTACGCGCCCGCACCGGAAACGGCGGTTCACTGCTTCTGCCACGCGGTGCCGGAGCGCTGGATCCAAATGGGCGTCATCCTGTCGGCGACCAACAGCCTGAACTGGCTGTCCCGGAATCTCGGCCAATCCGTTGGTGCACTCGCATCGGCTTTGCCGGATACCGTCACCGGGCCGTCGAAGACCAAGTTCCTGCCATACCTGTCGGGGGAACGTACCCCTCATAATGACAGCGCCATCCGGGGGGCGTTTATGGGGCTGGATATTGCGTCGGATCCAGCGGATCTTGCACAGTCCGTGATGGAGGGTGTCTCATTCGCGCTGCGTGATTGCCTTGAAGCCCTCAGGAGCACGGGAACAAAACCTGAAAGCCTGATGGTTGTCGGCGGGGGCGTACGATCCCGGTTCTGGGTCGAGACGCTGGCAACTGTTCTGAGCGTCCCGCTTGCCTTGCCCAAAGGCAGTGAATTCGGAGCCGCCATCGGCGCGGCGCGCCTTGCTGCCTGTGCAGTAAACGGCGCAGACCCGGTGGAGCTCATGACATCGCCAGAAATCTCTGAAATTGTTCAGCCCCGCGCGGGGTTATTCGATGCCTATGAGGCTGAATATCAAAGGTACCGCCAGTTTTATGCGGCACTATCCCCCTTGTCTGCGCCATGATGAAGGGCGTCACTTCCCTACCCATCGAACAGGTTGTTCTGGAAGATGGTGCGATGTCGGTTTCCCTGCTGAGCTATGGGGCGATCACACAAGGGTGGTGGATCGGTGAAACGCCCTTGATCCTGGGCTATCTAAACCCGCAGGAATACTTGGCGGACCCGTATTACATAGGTGCAATCGTGGGTCGCGTCGCCAATCGGATCGGTGGCGCAAAGTTTAATATGCAGGATGCCGCTTATCGCTTGACGGCGAATGAGGGGGAAAACACGCTGCATGGCGGTGTGGTCGGGCTGTCACGCAGCCACTGGATTATCAGGAAGACCAAGTCGAACCGTGCGGTTCTGTCCTTGACGTCACCTGACGGCGCTGACGGTTTTCCCGGAGAAATCAGGTTCGAGATTCATGTCGAGCTGGCTTTTCCACGGCTGACTTACACGATCACCGCATGGCCGGACCGGCCTACGCCGATCAGCATTGCGCAGCACAATTACTATACTCTTGGGCGCCAAAGCGGTATTCTTGACAGCCGATTGACACTGAATTCCAAGCGGGTACTGGAGTTGGACGACAGCTCCATTCCGACAGGCGTCGTGAATGAGATCGAAAACCAAGGGCTGGATTTCTCATCCGTGCGCGTTATCGGTAATGAGGGGCGTGGCCTTGACCACTACTTCGTGTTTGAAGAGGCGGGCAAATTAAATCGACCGGTTGCAACGGTTGAAACACCGTCAGGTTTGCGCATGAATGTTTACTCTGATCAGCCCGGCGCGCAGGTCTATTCCGCGTCGTACCTGTCTGATCCTTTCACACCATGCGCAGGGCTTTGCATTGAGCCTTCCGGTTACACGGACGCTGTGAACCACCCCTTGTTTCCGTCCGTCATCTATTCTCCGGACCGTCCGTATAAACAAGTTCTGACGTTGGAAATCCCAGAGGATCAGGTATGAAAGTTGCGATATCGGTATACGCTCTAGCCCTTTGCGTGACACTACAGGCGGCGCAGGCGCAAGACCTCGGGCCGCTTCCTCAATTTGTAGAACCGGATCTTGCCAAGGTCGAACTGGGGCAGTTGCTGTTTTACGACCCGATCCTGTCGGGGAACAAAAACATCAGCTGCGCCACTTGCCATCATCCTAAACTGGGAACGTCAGATGCGCTGTCTCTGGGTATCGGCGAGGGCGGTGTGGGGCTGGGGGCCGCGCGCAGGCTTGATCAGGAAAACAGGCCCGAGCAGCGCATTCCCCGAAATGCACCAGGGCTGTGGAACCTTGGGGCGCTGGAATTCACCACCTTCTTTCATGACGGGCGTCTTGAGGCAGACCCGTCCCAGCCTGACGGGTTCCGAACGCCCTTGGGCACAGATATGAGGCCGGGCTTCCAATCTGCACTGGCCGCGCAAGCAATGTTCCCGGTCTTGTCGGCTGACGAAATGGCCGGCCACTATTCGGAAAACGAAGTGAGCAAAGCCGTACGTCTTGGTTTGCTGACCCAAAAGGACGGCGCATGGGACCTTATCGCGGCGCGTGTTGCCGCAATCCCGGAATACAGGGCGCGCTTTGACCAGCTCGCGCCCGGAGAAGAGATTACTTTTACCGCAATCGCCAATATCATTGCCGATTTCATCGCCTTTGAATGGCGCGCTGACAACAGCCTGTTTGATCGCGCGATGCAGGGGAAAGAAGCGCTGCCCGAGCAGGCACAGATGGGGCTCGACCTTTTTTACGGCAAAGCCGGGTGCAGCACCTGCCATTCCGGCTGGTTCCAGACGGATCATGGATTTCATTCTATCGCCATGCCGCAAATCGGGCCGGGAAAAGCCGCCCGGTTCGAGAACCATGTTCGCGATGACGGGCGATTGCGTGTGACGGGCAATGCGGATGACGCCTTCACATTTCGCACGCCATCCTTGCGCAATGTGACCCTTACGGCACCCTATGGTCACAACGGAGCCTACGCGCGGCTTGAAGATGTTGTCCGTCATCATCTGGATCCGGTCGCAGCTTTGCGCAGCTACTCGGTCGAAAAAGCAGCGTTGCCAGAGTTTCCGGGCGCGGAAGATCAAAAAGCCTTGCTCGACCCCACGCTGACCGAGGCGATTGCAGCGTCGAATGATCTGGCCCCAATCAGCCTGAGTGATGATGAAGTAAACGCCATTTTGAGCTTTCTCAGCACATTGGAAGACCCGGCAGTACGGCTGGGTGTGCCAGCGCATGTTCCCAGCGGTTTGCCTGTTGATCAATGATCAGCGGTCGATGCGAAGCACTTGGTTGCTTCTGAAGGTCTGCCAATCACCAACCGTGCCGTCTGGCCAGATAACCCGCAGCTCCAGTTCGTCCGCGTGGCCCAAGCCAAAGTGGTGAAGCCCGGAGATGCCGCTTGCATGACCGCCGCCAATGGTCACTTCCCGCGTTTGATTTCCGTCGGTGGTTTTAACCTCGATGAAGCTTCCGACAGCTGCGCGATTGGGTCGATCTTGGCCAAGATCAACCTGAATCCAGTTTTCAAGCTGTTGTTCGTTCTGAAATACCTCAAGCGCTGACCCGCGATTGACCACCACCAGATCAAGTGATCCATCCCCATTCAGGTCGGCCAAGGCCCCACCGCGGGACTTGCCCATGGAGGCGACACCCGCCGCTGAGGCAGCTTCGAAAAACTGGCCATTTGCGGATTGCAGCAACAGGTTGTTGGGGTCGGTTTGCGCCGCATCGGGCATCTGTTCGACATTGCCCTTGGCGACAAATATGTCGTCGCGCCCGTCGTTATTGACGTCGCCGAACTGCGCATGCCAGCCGGTTGAGGGGCGACCATCGCCACCAACATGCGGCCTGTGCGCCGTTGTCCCCCGGTCATAAGTCGCGTCGCGCCATGTCGGTCCCTCGGCCGTGGGATCAAAGATCTGAAACTTCTGGTCCCCCATCGAGGTCAGGTAAACATCAGGAAAGCCGTCCCCTGATACATCCCTTGATGCAATCCCCATGCCCCAGATCGAATAGGGCAGCCACCCATCTTCCGGCGCGTAAAGGCGTGGCGTGTCTTCCATAGCCCAAAGCTGCTCTTGCCCGCCGCGCACATAGTAATGGCGGTCGTTACTGACACGCAGGTCCGCGCGCCCGGTGCGCGCCCAGTCGGAAAACAGAATGGACAAGGAACAATGGCCCGGCACCAGGTGGAGAGGCGGGCCATAGGCCGTCCCTTCGGGGCGATACAAAAGCGTCGGCCCGCAGGCTTCAAACGGGCCATCGGGATTGGTTCGGTCGACATATGTTCCAAAAGCCAGTGTCGGCAGGGATTGACCGCTTTCCCAAGTGGCGGAAAAACCGGTGGTCCAGTGATCCTGAGACTGGAAATTCAACGAGGTGAACGGTTCGAATGCGCAATTCGCCTTGCCACGCAACAAAACGTCTTCGCCAACGCGTAAAACCGCCAAGTCCACAAATCCGTCCCCGTCGATATCCACTGGGTAGGCGCCAGTCACGCCGGTCAGGGACAGTGCGCTTGGCGTTTCTGACCGAAAACTGACATCGGGTCCTGATGTGTTGACAAACAATTGCGCCGGGTTGGTTCCCCCTGCGGCAAACAGCTCGGGCCGATCATCGCCGTTGCAATCGAAAACGGCGACGCCTCCGCCGACGAAGTGCTCCCATCCTCCGTCGTAAACATGGCTGGGGACGTCGATACTGTGAAACTGCGGCAGGCTGATGTCAGCCATGGCGGCAGACGCTGTCGCTAGCAGGATCGTCAGTTCAACTCGCATTTTCCGCCAGTTCCCTGACTTTCAGGATCGAGACTTGTTCGATCCCATAGGCTGCTGCCCCTTTTGCCCACATTGAATCCCCCCAATGGTTTACGTTGATTTCAGGCAGTGGCGCGTCAACGCTGACGACACCGTTTTTGATACGGGTCATCACTGCCTCAGAATGCAGGTATTCAAAGCTCCCTCGGGTGCCGGACAGGATGATACATTCCGGATCGAACAGATTGATCAAGTTGGAAAGCCCCATTCCAAACATCTGTCCAGCGCGGGACAGAACTGAAATGGACCGGGCATCACCGGATTGGGCGGCGGCGTGAATATCAGCAAGAGTGTGCGGGTCAGTAGCCTGGCTGGCAATGGTTGCCTCGCGGATCAGGGCATATTCCCCAACATAAGCTTCAAGGCATCCGCGTTGCCCGCACTGACATAACGCGCCATCCAGTTGAACTTTGACATGCCCGAATTCCGCGCCGCAACCGCGCTCGCCGCGATATAGCTTGCCATCCAACACAATGCCCAGACCAATGCCGTGTTCTATCGTGACAACCAGAAAGTTCTTCAGCCCTTTGCCAAGCCCGAAAAGCTGTTCGGCCTTTGCAACCAGATTGGCGTCATTCTCGATAAACGCAGGGCAGGGGAGCACTTGGGACAGAAGCGGGCTCAGATCCACATTGCGCACTGTCAGCGAAGATGACCAATGTACAAAATTCCGCTCTGCGTCGACCAGTCCGGCAATTCCGATGCAGACGCCGGAAACCTCTGTCAGGGACCTGCTTGCAGAGGTGCAGGCCTGTTCCAGCGCCGCGTATATCTTTTTTGCAAAAGACTCCGGGGCCATCCGGGCCTCTTCCAGCGGATGAGTGTAAGAGGTGATCTCAGTGCCTTCAAAATCGACCAGGATGACTGAAATCTGGTGCCGGGCCACTTTCACACCGGCAATCAGGTGACTTCCGCCATGCAGTTTCAGCAACACACGTGGTCTGCCGCGGCGCGCGGATTTTGACGGTGTTTCGCTTTCGATTTCCTGAATCAAACCAGCTGAAAGCAGGTCTGACGTTGCCGCTGTCACTGTCGCCGGGCTGGTCTCAAGAGCGCTTGCAATGTCGATCCGCGATATCGATCCGGTCGATCGGATTTGTTCCAGCACGCGCAAACGGGTGATGTTTCGTTGATCCGTAGCGTTTGAAGAAACCTTGCTTTTCAGCATCCTGCCCTCGCGAATCTGATGATTTCCCAAGCGTAAGCGGTTTTTCTTCTTTCGGGTAGCATAAATATTTTACTGACTGAAATAAATATGCTACTCAGAATTGTGAGAGCCACGAATCATGAAGCGATGGCTCGATAAACCGGGAGGAAATCATGAAACGAATTCTCAGCGCTTCTGCTGTGGCCGTCCTGATGGGGACGGTTGCGTTTGCAGAAACCACGGTCGGTGTCAGCTGGTCGAACTTCCAGGAAGAGCGCTGGAAAACCGACGAAGCGGCAATCAAAGCCGCGCTTGAGGCGGGCGGTGCCGAATATATTTCGGCAGATGCGCAATCGTCGTCGGCCAAGCAGTTGTCGGATATTGAAAGTCTGATCGCCCAGGGCGTTGATGCGCTGATCATTCTGGCGCAGGATTCCCAGGCCATCGGTCCAGCTGTTCAGGCAGCGGCCGACGAGGGTATCCCAGTCATCGCGTATGACCGTCTGATCGAAGATGATCGGGCCTTCTACCTGACCTTTGACAATGTCGAAGTCGGTCGTATGCAGGCGCGCGCGGTGTTCGACGCCATGCCCAAGGGCAACTATGTGATGATCAAGGGCTCGCCCACCGACCCGAACGCGGATTTCCTGCGCGGTGGTCAGCAGGAGATCATTCAGGGCGCTGTTGACAGTGGTGACATTGTGATCGTGGGCGAAGCCTATACCGACGGCTGGCTGCCTGCGAACGCGCAGCGCAACATGGAACAGATCCTGACCGCCAACGAAAACAAAGTTGATGCTGTGGTCGCGTCAAATGACGGAACCGCAGGCGGTGTAGTTGCTGCACTGACCGCACAAGGTATGGACGGCATTCCGGTGTCGGGTCAGGATGGCGACCATGCGGCGCTGAACCGGGTGGCCAAAGGCACGCAAACCGTTTCGGTCTGGAAAGACGCACGTGAGCTGGGCAAGGCCGCAGGTGAAATCGCGGTCGCGCTGAGCGGTGGAACGGCTGCGGCGGACGTCGAAGGCGCGGTCAGTTGGACTTCGCCCGGTGGGACTGAGATGACGTCTGTCTTCCTGGCGCCTGTGCCGATCACAAAAGACAACCTTTCCGTTGTGGTCGATGCTGGCTGGATTCCGCTGGAAGACCTGTGCCAGGGCGTCGAAAACGGCCCTGCACCCTGCAACTAAGTCAAGTCTCCAAACCATAACGTCTCTGGCCCGCAAGGCCGGGCCAGAGACCATAGCTGAACATGAAAGATCGGATATGACCGAAACTTCGTCTCAGCCGGTACCCCAAAAAGCAAAGGCCAACCTGTTCCAGCAACTGGAACTGGACATGCGGCTATTGGGCATGATCGGCGCCTTCATCATCCTGTGCATCGGCTTCAACATCGTAACGGATGGCCGTTTTCTGACGCCCAGAAACCTGTTCAACCTGTCGATCCAGACCGTCTCGGTCGCGATAATGGCCTGCGGCATGGTGTTCATTATCGTGATGCGCCACATTGATCTTTCGGTCGGCGCGCTGCTGGCGACCACATCCGCCGTCATGGCGATGACACAGACCGAACTTCTGCCGAACGTGCTGGGGTTAGGTTTAAATCACCCGGCGACTTGGGCAATCACCCTTGTTGTCGGCCTCGCAGTCGGAACCTTGATCGGCGCATTCCACGGTTGGATGGTAGGCTATCTGACCATACCGGCCTTTATCGTGACGCTTGGCGGTTTTCTGGTCTGGCGCAACGTCGCCTGGTACATGACAGACGGCCAGACAATCGGCCCGCTGGACAGCACGTTCCTGATATTTGGCGGAACCAACGGGACGTTGGGAACAACGGTCAGCCTTCTGTTCGGCCTTGCCGCCACCGCTATTGCGGTCTGGGCGTTGTGGAGCGGACGCCGCTCCAAGGCTGCCCATGGGTTCCCTGTGAAACCGGTTTGGGCCGAAACAACTTTGGCAGGGATCATTGGCATCGCCATTATGGGCTATGTCTTGATCGTCAACAGTTACTCGATCCCCACACGCAGGCTGGAACGTATGTTCGAAGCGCGGGGCGAGACCATGCCTGAAGGGCTTGTTGTGGGTTATGGTATCCCGATCTCGGTTCTGATCCTGATCCTTGTTGCAGTAACCTTGACTGTTGTGGCCCGCAAAACCCGATTTGGCCGCTATATCTTTGCCACGGGGGGCAACCCGGATGCGGCGGAACTGTCGGGCATCAACACCCGCATGATGACCGTCAAGATCTTTGCCCTGATGGGGTTTCTGTGTGCGCTGTCCGCGGTCGTGGCCTCGGCCCGTCTGGCCAACCACTCGAACGATATCGGCACATTGGATGAGCTGCGCGTGATTGCTGCGGCCGTGATCGGCGGCACCGCCTTGTCGGGCGGTATCGGTACGATCTACGGCGCGATCCTAGGCGCGCTGATCATGCAGGCGCTTCAATCGGGCATGGCTATGGTTGGCGTTGACGCACCGTTTCAGAACATCGTCGTGGGCACCGTTCTGGTTTTGGCCGTCTATATCGACATCGTCTATCGCAAACGTCTGGGAGCGAAATGATGCAAGCACAAGAAACACAGAACCAAACTTCGGGCCGAGGGTCCGGCCAGCCTCCTCTTGTCGAAATGCGCGATATCTCGATTTCGTTCGGCGGCATCAAGGCGGTGGACCGTGTCTCGGTCGACTTGTACCCGGGCGAGGTTGTGGGCCTTCTGGGCCACAACGGGGCCGGTAAATCTACGCTGATCAAGGTGCTTTCGGGTGCCTATCAGAAGGACCACGGAGAGATCCTGATCGACGGCAAGAAGGTTGAGATCAACAACCCCCGCGATGCGCGTGCCAACAATATCGAGACGATCTACCAGACGCTGGCCTTGGCGGACAATCTGGATGCAAGTTCGAACCTTTTCCTGGGGCGGGAGATGGTCACGCCCTTCGGGTTGGTCAACGATGCCGCGATGGAGGCCGAATGCCGCAAAATCATGGCACAGTTGAACCCGAACTTTCAGAAGTTCAATGACCCGGTCTCGGCGCTATCCGGCGGTCAGCGGCAGTCGGTGGCCATCGCGCGTGCGGTGTACTTCAACGCGCGTATCCTGATCATGGACGAGCCCACAGCCGCGCTTGGCCCACACGAAACACAGATGGTGGCGGACCTGATCCAACAGCTCAAGGCGCAGGGGATCGGGATATTCCTGATCGACCACGACGTGCATGCAGTGATGGAGTTGTGCGACCGGGCTTCGGTCATGAAAAACGGGCAACTGGTTGGCACTGTCGACATCGCCGATGTCACGGACGACGATCTGCTGTCGATGATCATTCTGGGCAAAAAGCCTGGCGAAAAGACGGAATGAGGTAAACGAGATGACGAGCGGTTTCTTTCAGGGGATCGAGCAGGTCCAATTCGAGGGCGAGAACAGTAAGAACCCACTCGCATTCCGTCACTACAACCCGGACGAGATCGTGATGGGTAAGCGCATGGAGGATCACCTGCGTTTTGCCGTGGCGTGGTGGCACTCGTTCGCCTGGGAAGGCGGGGATCCGTTTGGTGGCTCGACTTTTGAACGTCCATGGCATCCGCAAGATGACATGGGCCGCGCCAAAATGAAGGCCGATGTTGCCTTTGAGATGTTCGAGATCATTGGCCAGCCCTATTTCTGCTGGCATGACGCGGATGTCCGTCCCGAACAGGGCAGTTTTGCAGAAAACCTGCGAACGCTGAATGAGATCACTGACTATATCGGTGAAAAGATGCAGGTGTCTGGCACCAAGCTGTTGTGGGGCACAGCCAATATGTTCAGCCACCGTCGCTGGATGGGGGGTGCCAGCACCAACCCCGACCCTGATGTCTTTGCATTTGCCGCCGCCACGGTGAAATCCTGTTTGGACGCGACCCACAAGCTTGGCGGCGAGAATTATGTGCTTTGGGGCGGGCGCGAGGGCTACGAGACGCTGCTCAATACCGACATGAAGGCCGAACTGGATCATATGGGCCGGTTCCTGAACATGGTGGTCGAGTACAAGCACAAGATCGGCTTCAACGGCACGATCCTTGTAGAACCCAAACCGCAGGAGCCGTCCAAGCATCAATATGATTTCGATGCAGCAACCTGCATCGGTTTCCTGCGCAAGTACGGCCTTGAGGATGAGGTAAAGCTGAACCTGGAACAAGGGCACGCAATCCTGGCAGGACACAGCTTTGAACATGAGATCGCTGTTGCCTCGGCCGAAGGTATGCTTGGGTCCATCGACATGAACCGAAACGATTACCAGTCCGGGTGGGATACGGATCAGTTCCCCAACAACACGCCTGAAGTCGCGCTGGCTTATTACCACATCCTGAAAGCGGGCGGGTTTACCACGGGTGGTACCAATTTCGACGCCAAGCTTCGCAGGCAATCCATCGATGCCGAAGACCTGATCGCGGCGCATGTGGGCGGGATGGATATCTGCGCCCGGGGCCTGAAAGCGGCAGCTGCGATGCTTGAAGATGGTGGTCTGGAACAGGCGCTGGCCGACCGGTATGCAGGCTGGAAAACGCCTAAAGCTCAGGCGATGCTAACCTCTGGCCTCGACGAGATTGCAGCGCGGGTGCTTGCCGAAGACCTCAATCCTCAGCCACGCTCGGGGCGTCAGGAAGTGCTTGAGAACTACGTGAACCGCTTTGTGTAATTTCGGTCGGCTGAGCCTGAACTAAAATATTCGGTGTACAAAGCCCCGGAAACGCGTGAGTTTACTTAGGCGTTGTCCGGGGTTTTCCCTTGTCGAACGCAGTGGCATCATGGGCCCGTCCGGGTCGCGCAGGTGGGACGACCAAAGACTTGGTGGAAAAATCGGCAGGTAAGGCAATCTTTCTAAGTGGCAACCTGATGCTACATGTGACGCGCATGTCGCTGACCACGAGCATTGGATTGATGGCGATATTTGCTGTCGATTTTGTCGATATGGTCTTTATCTCGATGCTGGGCAACGACGCGCTGGCCGCAGCGGTAGGTTATGCCGGGACGCTGCTGTTTTTCACCAACGCAATCAATATCGGTCTGTCGATTTCTGCCGGGGCGCTGGTCGCGCGTGAGTTGGGCGGCGGGCGGGCTGAACAGGCAAGGCAATACGCATCCAGTGTCGCCGTTCTGGGGCTGATCGTCGGGTTGGTAACCTCTGTTCTGGTGTTGCTGAACGTCAGCTTTCTGCTGTCGCTGCTTGGCGCAGAAGGCGAGGTTTTGCGGCTGGCGACGCGCTATGTGTCGATCATTCTGCCGACCATGTGGGTGATGTCGATTGCGATGGCAGCGATGGCTGTGCTGCGTGCCCACGGCGATGCGCGCCGATCAATGATGGCAACGATTTACGGCGGCATTGTGAATGCAGTTCTTGACCCGATTTTGATCTTTGCCGTCGGGCTGGGGTTGGATGGCGCCGCGATAGCCTCGGTTCTGGCGCGGCTATGCATGTTGGGAGCAGCATTGTGGCCCGCGCTGCGGGTGCATCAGGGATTTGCACGCCCATCGCTGAAACAGGTGGCACAGGATTTTCGGCCCGTGCGGGCCATCGCAATCCCTGCCGTTCTGACGAATGTCGCCACGCCGATCGGGAATGCCATCGTAGTGCGGGAAATTGCACAGTTTGGAACGGATGCGGTTGCGGGCATGGCGGTGATTGGGCGGCTGTTGCCGGTGGCGTTTTCGGTCATCTTTGCGCTGTCCGGTGCGATAGGGCCAATCATCGGGCAAAATTTCGGGGCAGAAAAATTTGATCGCGTGCGCGCTGCGTTTTTGGCCGGGATCAAGTTCACCGCAATCTACGTTCTTTGCATGTCGGCCATTTTGTTTTTACTGCGTTCGCCAATTGCGAATTTGTTCGCAGCCCAGGGGGAAACGCGCGTACTGATTTATCTGTTCTGCGGCCCGCTGGCATTGGCGTCGTTCTTCAACGGTGTGATTTTTGTGACAAATGCCAGTTTCAACAATCTGGGCCATCCGGTCTATTCCACATGGATAAACTGGGGTCGTCACACCATTGGCACATGGGTGTTTGCCACGATTGGCTCACAAATCGCCGGGGCGTCGGGCGTTCTGCTGGGTCAGGCTTTTGGGGGCGTCATCTTTGCTGTCATAGGATGGGTTCTTGTCGCGCGCGTTGTTGCGCGGCTGGAACGGGTGCAAACGCCCGAGCCTTTTGCCGACCAGGGGCGGCTTCACTCGCTGTTCGGGCGTCGCGGCTGGTAAGCGATCAGGTCAGTTCCCCTGATTGCGCGCTTCCAGCCGTTCCAGGTTGACCACTGTCGACAGCATCAGACGGTCATGGCTCCAATCCCGTGTCTGCTGGATTGAGGCCGACCCCAGAGCCAAAAGCGCACCAAAGATCAGCGTCATTCCAAGGAACACTGCCGGTAGGGCAGGTACCGATGGCTGAACATCGGTCAGCGCGATTACACGTTGCCGCAATACGCGCTTTGCCTTACCGCCTGTCACAAAGGCAACATTCAGAACGCGTGGGCTGTTGGTTGAGATTGTCCGGGCGCAATAGTCCAGCAGGCACGCCGTGTATTCCCGCGCATCAATCCGTTTGCGCGCAACAACCGACTGGTCGCAGGCCAACTCGCGCAGCCGGCCGAACTGATACTTGAGCATCAGATAGGCGGGGTTCCAGAACAACAGCGGACGCAGCAGCTCAAACCCCAGTTCCCATTCGACGTCACCCGTACGGATATGCTGAAACTCGTGGGCAAGTGCAAAACGCAACTCGCGCGGGGTGTCCAGCAGATGGCTGGGCAGAACGACGTGGCGGCGGCGAAGTCCTCGCACGGCAAAGGGCACAGTGATGCGATCGGACAGTCGAATATCCACCTTGGCGGACCGCCGCCAAAGAAAACTGGAATTGACAGTCTGACGGATCGTCATTGCGTCCCGCAAGGCACGCGCAGCGTACACGGCTGCGATACAGGCAAGTATGGCGGCAACGAGGGTGATCACAGGCTGCTGTCCGGACAATGCCAGATCAACCCACCTTTCGCGGGTGTTCAGCAGTGCTTCGAACTGCGTGGCAGGCATTGCGATGTCACCGCGCAGATAGGCTGCAACGGCGATATCACCAAGGGCCACGACACTGCCCGGCCAAGCGTATGTCGCCAGCGACGACACGCAAACCGCGAGAAACGGACTGGCAAGAACACAGATGCACAAGGTCTTGAGCGCCCGCAACTGTGCGACATAGCCATTGCGCAGGGCGGTGCGGCTTAGGGCCGTGCGGGTCACCAGCCAGATCACCGCCGAAAAGGCCAGCACGATGTTGAGTTCGATGAATGCGTCGAGAACCGGTCTAACCGCTGTCATTTTGCAGTCTCCTCTCTACCAGTGCTCGAATTTCCTCCAGGTCGGCTTCGCTCAGCCCCGCGTCGTCGACCAGCCGCGCCACCAGTGTGGCGGGGGTGTCGTCGAAAAGCGTGCGCGACAGATTTTGAAGCGAACGGGCCTGATATCTGTCCTTTTCCAGAAGCGGCGTATAGATCAGGGTCTTTCCCGACTTGTGGCTTTCCACAAAACCCTTCTCGTCCAGAATGCGCAGGATCGTGGCCCCGGATGTATAGGCCAGGTTGCGTTCTGATGGCAGGCGGTCCAGGACATCACGCACCGAGCCTTGCCCGAGGGCCCAGAGCTCGTTCATGAACTCCAGTTCGACCTCGGTCAGCAGATTTGTTGTCTTTTTCTTTCGCATTGGTCTCGGTGTCGTCATGGTTAGTATGCCTGACAGACAAGCATCCTTTCGCGATTTCTCAAAGTCTAAACTTTCCAGAAAACAAAAACGCCCCAGCCAATGGACAGGAACAGCGGTGTCCAGACGGGTTGCCCGACCAGCCCAAGCCACGCCAGGAAAATATATGCGGACCCCAGAAGGGTGATGAACAGGCGATCCCCCAGTGTGGTTGTCAGCCCCAGAACCCCGCGCCGTTCAATTCCGTCGCGGAATTTGAAGCCTTCCAGCAAGCCAATGCATGCTATGGCCGAGAAGATACCGACAAACACGGCCAGCGTGGCAGGTGTCCATGCCATCCAGAAATCGGGCCACAGGGGGTCCGTCCACGAGAACCCTTTTTCGGCCTCCTGTCCGACATTGCCCCATCCGGCCTTGGCCTGGGCAAAGGCTGTTGAGGGCAGGAAGGGGAGGGTGAGAAGCAGTTTTCGCATGTCGAACCTCACACACGTCCCATCGCGAAGCCACGCGCGATGTAGTTGCGAACAAACCAGATGACAATGGCACCGGGGATGATGGTCAGGGTGCCCGCGGCGGCCAGCAGACCCAATTCGTACCCGGCACTGGATGCTGTACGGGTCATCACGGCAGCGATGGGTTTGGCCTCGACCGCGGTCAGGGTCTTGGCCAGCAGCATTTCCACCCAAGAGAACATGAAGCAGAAGAATGCCGCGACACCGACACCTGCCTTGATGTTGGGCAGGAAGATTGTCACGAAGAAGCGCGGGAACGAATATCCATCCACATAGGCGGTTTCATCCAGCTCCTTTGGGATACCACGCATGAAACCTTCCAGAATCCACACCGCCAGCGGCACGTTGAACAGCGTATGGGCCAAAGCCACGGCCAGATAGGTGTCGAAAAGGTGGATCGACGAATAGAGCTGGAAGAACGGCAGGGCGAACACCGCCGCTGGGGCCATGCGGTTGGTCAACAGCCAGAAGAACAGTTGCTTGTCACCGAGGAACCGATAGCGCGAGAAGGCGTAAGCCGCAGGCAGGGCAACGCAGACGGAAAGTACTGTGTTCAGAGTCACATAGGTGATCGAGTTGATGTAACCCCAATACCAGGTTGGGTCTGTGAAGATTGTAATATAGTTTTCCAGCGTAAAAGTCTGGGGAAACAGGGAAAAGCCCGACAGAATCTCGTTCGTTGTCTTGAAGGACATCGCCACCAGCCAATAGATCGGCAGCATCAGGAACGCGATATAGAGGATCGGGATGATGGACCGCTTTTTCATTCTGCGTCGTCCTTTGTCATCAGAGTGTAGAAGAGCCACGACACCAGCAGCGTGATGGCGAAGTAGATCAGGCTCATCGCTGCCGCCGGGCCAAGGTCGAACTGCCCCAGTGCGATCTTCACAAGGTCAATCGACAGCAGGGTGGTCGAGTTGCCGGGACCGCCGCCGGTCAGAACAAAAGGCTCGGTATAGATATTGAAGCTGTCCATAAACCGCAGCAAAACCGCGATGGTCAGAACCGTCTTCATCTTGGGCAACTGGATGTAACGAAACACCGACCATGGGCTGGCGCCGTCGATCTTGGCGGCCTGATAATAGGCGTCGGGGATCGAGACGAGGCCGGCATAGCACAGCAGCACGACCAGCGAGGTCCAGTGCCAGACGTCCATGACGATAACGGTTATCCAAGCCGACAGCGGCTGTTGCGTCATGTCATAGTTGATGCCCAGCACGTCATTCAGGAAATATCCCAGCAATCCGATCTTGGGCAGGGTGAAGATGTTCCACATCGAGCCAACCACATTCCAAGGGATCAGCATCGGCAAGGCCATCAGCACCAGACAGACCGGCACCCAGAACCCTTTGCGTGGCATCGACAGGGCGACGATGATGCCCAAGGGCACCTCGATCAGCAAGATCAGGAAGGTAAACAGGAATTGCCGTCCAAGTGCTGCCTGAAAACGGTCGGATCGCAGGATCTGTTCGAACCAGCCCAAACCTTCCCAGAAGAACTGGTTGTTGCCGAAGGTTTCCTGCACCGAGTAGTTGACCACCGTCATCATGGGCACCAGCGCGTTGAACGCCACCAGCGCAAGAACGGGCAGGACAAAGAACCATGCCTTTTGGTTTTCCGTTCTCATTGCGCCCGCTCCTGAGTTGCAATCCAGCCGTCGCGGTAGACGCGGGATTGTTCGGGTTTGAATTGCAAAAAGACCTGTGATCCCGGTTCCGGTACACCGTGTTCGGTCACGACCTTGAGGGCGGTGTTGCCGACTACGGCGCTGACCACATAGTGGCGGCCGATATCGGCGACCTTGGTCACATGCGCCGGAATGCCAGTGTCGCCGAAACCTACATATTCCGGGCGGATACCCAGATCGGTGCGTCCGCCGTCACCATGTGTGGGACCTTCCAGCATGACCTCGTGCCCTTCAAAAACGGCGCGGTCGCCTTTGGCTTCACATGGAAGGACATTCATGCCCGGCGAGCCGATGAAATGGCCGACAAATGTGTGCTGGGGCCGTTCAAACAATTCGACAGGTGTTCCGATCTGAACCACTTCACCGTCTTGCATTACCACCACCTCGTCGGCGAAGGTCAGCGCCTCGGTCTGGTCGTGTGTCACGTAGATCATTGTGGCCTGCACGCGCTGATGCAGCTCTTTCAGCTTGGACCGCAGTTTCCATTTCAGGTGCGGGTCGATCACTGTCAGTGGTTCATCGAACATCACTGCATTCACGTCGTCGCGAACAAGGCCGCGACCCATCGAGATTTTCTGTTTGTTGTCCGGGCTCAGGCCTGATGCGCGGGTGTTCAGCATATCCGTGACGTCCAGCATCTCGGCGATTTCCAGAACACGGCGCTTGATGGTTTCGGCGTCGACACCCCGGTTCTTCAACGGGAAGGCCAGATTCTCGCCCACGGTCATCGTGTCGTAGATCACCGGAAACTGGAAAACCTGCGCGATGTTGCGTTGGTCCGGGGGCAGGGCGGTGACGTCCTGATCATCGAACAGAATCCGGCCTTCCGAGGGGGTAAGAAGACCGGATATGATGTTCAGCAGCGTGGACTTGCCACAACCTGACGGCCCCAACAGCGCATAGGCCCCGCCATCGCGCCATGTCACGTCGATTTCCTTCAGCGCATAGTCCTCGGGGCCTTTTGGCGATGGCATATAGCTGTGTCGAAGGTTTGAAAGCTTGATCTGTGCCATGTCAGGCCACCCTTTTGCCGTCTTGGCTGAAGTACCGGCAATGCGCCGGGTTCATGTAGAAACTGTGATCTTCGCCGACCTGATAAGGATGCACACCAGCGGCGAGTGAAACCCAGGCTTCGTCACCATGCTGGAAATGCGCGCTGGAATCCGAACCTGACAGTTCGGTCACGATCACACGTCCAGTCAGTTCGACATCGGCGTCAGACGTACGAAATGGCGTCACGCGATGAGGGCGAACGGCGATCATATATTCCCCGTCGGCCATGCCCGAGGCTGCCCAGCCGACATTGCCTGCCAATTGCGCCCGGGCGCTGGAAACAGTGATACGGGCCACATTGATAGGCGGGTCCGAGAATACACGCGCCGCGGCGATGTTTTCCGGATTGCGATAGATGTCGGTGGTTGGGCCGAACTGGGTCACGCGGCCGTCTTCCATCAGCGCGGTGTAGCCTCCCAGCAGCAATGCCTCTTCAGGCTCCGAGGTGGCGTAGACAACGACGGCCCCGCGACCAGCGAACAGATCGGGCAGTTGTTCGCGCAACTCTTCGCGCAGTTTATAATCAAGGTTCGCCAGCGGCTCATCCAGGAAGACGGCGCGGCTTTCTTTTGCGATGGCACGCGCCAGCGCGGTTCGTTGTTGTTGCCCGCCCGACAGCTCGTGTGGGCGGCGGTGCAGCATGGGGCGCAGTTGCAGCAGATCGGCGGCCTCTTCCACGCGGCCATCGATCTCCGATTTAGCCATGCCAGCCACGCGCAGGGGCGAGGCGATATTGTCGAATACAGTCATATGCGGGTAGTTCACGAAGAACTGGTGCACCAGACTGATCTGCCGCTTTTGCGTGTTCAACCGTGTCACGTCCTGCCCGTCCATCAGGACCTTGCCTGAGGCGATCGGGTCCAACCCGGCCATCATTTTGATCAGTGACGTTTTTCCGGAACCTGTCGCGCCCAATAGCACGTTGAAATGGCCGGTTTGCAGCGTCAGGTTGGTTGGCTTGATATGGATGACGTTGCCGACCCGTTTGGTCGCGTCTTGAAGTTCAATCATCTGGGAAACTCGCGGGGCATTCAGGGGTAGGCCGGGCTTAAGCCCGGCCTACGATGTTGCTTTTACTGGGACTGCCAGCGCTTAACCAGTTCGTCATAGTTGACGGTCTGGCCCTGCGGCTTTTCGTTCTCCAGCTTGGCCTTGGGCGAGCCCGCTTTTTCCAGCCAGAAAGATGGGTCCTGCGGCTCGTTCAGGCGTGGACCGCAGCCGCCGTAGACACCGGCGCTTTCATCCGCAGCCTGCATACGGGCCATGGTGATGTCCATCTCTTCGGCCAGACGGTCCATCGCCTCTTGCGGGGTGAAGGCGCCCGAGTTCACGTCACCGATCTGCTGCCACCAGATCTGGGCCAGCTTTGGATAGTCCGGTACGTTGATGCCGGTTGGCGACCATGCCACGCGGTCAGGCGAGCGATAGAATTCGACCAGGCCACCCAGCTTGGATGCGCGTTCGGTGAACGACTCGTGGTTGACCGAGCTGTCGCGGATGAAGGTCAGACCCACATGGGACTTCTTCACATCAACAGTCTTGGACGTCACGAACTGGGCATAAAGCCAGGCTGCCTGCGCACGATCCGAGGGGGTCGATTTCAGGAACGTCCAGGAACCCACGTCCTGATAGCCAACCTTCTGACCTTCTTCCCAGTAGGGGCCGTGCGGGCTGGGCGCCATCCGCCACAGCGGAGTGCCTTCGTCATCCACGGTGTTGTTGCCTTCGGACTTCGGCTTCACCATGTCGGCGGTAAAGGCGGTGTACCAGAAAATCTGCTGGGCCACGTTGCCCTGGCTCAGTGCCGGCAGCGACTGATAGAAGTCATAAGACGCCGCACCCGGAGGCGCGTAGGCCCGCAGCCATTCGTCCCATTTGCGGATCGCATAGACCGCAGCCGGACCGTTTGCAGCACCACCGCGCGACACCGAGGCGCCGACCGGGTTACAGGTGCCCGCTTCCATGCGGATGCCCCATTCGTCAACCGGAATACCGTTCGGCTCGCCCTTGTCACCAGCACCGGCCATCGAAAGCCAGGCGTCGGTCATGCGCCAGCCAAGGTCGGGCGCGCGCTTGCCGTAATCCATGTGGCCGTAGATCGCCACGCCGTCGACTTCTTTCACGTCATTGGTGAAGAACTCGGCGATGTCTTCATAGGCCGACCAGTTGACCGGAACGCCCAGATCATAGCCGTATTTTTCTTTGAACGCGGCCTTGTTGGCTTCGTCATCGAACCAGTCCTTGCGGAACCAGTAGAGGTTCGCAAACTGCTGGTCGGGCAACTGATACAGCTTGCCGTCCGGCCCGGTGGTGAACTGAATGCCCATGAAGTCATCCAGATCGATTGTCGGCGAGGTTGTCGCCGCCCAGTCACCGCCCATCATGTCGGTCAGCGGATATGCCAGTTGCAGACGCGAGTGGGTACCAATCAGGTCACTGTCGTTGACATAGCCGTCATACAGGTTCCGACCTGTCTGCATCTGGGTCTGAACAGCCTGGACCACTTCGCCTTCGCCAAGGATCTGGTGATTGACCTTGATGCCGGTGATTTCTTCAAACGCCTTGGTCAGAACCTCCGACTCGTAGGAATGCGTCGGAATACCTTCGGACAGGACGTTGATTTCCATGCCAGCGTAGGGCTGTGCAGCTTGGATAAACCATTGCATCTCGGCCATCTGTTCGTCTTTCGACAAGGTCGATGGCTGGAATTCGTCGTCGATCCAACGTTGTGCTGCGGCTTCGTCGGCCCAAGCGGACCCGTGCCCCGCAATGACGGCAGCCGCCGCCACTGCGGAAAGTAGATGTCTCCGCATCTGTCTCCTCCCAAAAATTATGGTTCTCCGGCGGGAACCGGATGCAGAACAGCATCAGCGATTTTTTGCGTATGTGTCAAACTAAATTTTTAGTAATTGACGTTCAGGCACTCCGGAGCCGCATGAATTGAGTTTGTATCCAACGCTGTAAATGATTGTAACTATATAATTATGTTATCGAAATTTCAAAATTTCTCCGCGAGGGAAATAGGGAACTCCACTGAGACCCATTGCAAGCAAGAGATGACAGAGGGTGCGTTGAATTGCATTCGCGTTGCGAGAGGCATGGACACTGATCCGGCACTCGTGAGAAGTCAGGCAAACCAGCTTCCCGGATCACTACTGCTGAAACTCAGTGCTCACATGGCACCAATCCGTTCCGACAAAAGGCCAGTTGTGGCAATGCGGATGTAGCACTGCCTTGCCGTTCACGGTATTCCGTGTCCATATAAAGAAAAATTCCGGAGCCGGTTCGTGAAGAAGAATACCCTCAACACCCATCGTGAGCTGGAATTGCTTGATGCCCTCAGACGTTTGGGTGGAACGGCCCGGAATTCGGATTTGGCGAATATGCTCGGCGTATCCGAAGAGACGGTGCGCCGAACGATCAAAGCCTTGTCAAAGGCGGGTACGGTCGAACGCGTTCATGGCGGAGCTTACCTTGCCGGAGTGCAGGGTGCCCCCAACTTCTTTCACCGGATATCACAAGACGCGGATGAAAAGCGTTTGATTGCCGGGCATACCGCGAAACTGGTTCGCGATCAGATGACCGTTTTCCTGGATGTGGGATCGACAACCGCTTTCGTCGCTGAAGAGCTGCGCCAGGTCAGCAACCTCACGGTTGTCAGCAACTCCGTCGGTGTCGTTCAGACCTTGGCCGGGGTCAACGGAAACCGGGTGCACCTTTTGGGGGGTGAGTTGCAGATCGATGAAAGGGGGACGTTTGGTCACGTCACCCACAAGCAGCTGCAACGCTATGCCTTTGACATCGTGATCCTGAGCACGGACGCGATTTCCGACAGCAAAGGGTTTCTCTACCACAGCGCGGTCGAAGCGGATCTTGCATCGGTGGTGGTCAGGTGTGCGGACCAGGTTGTCATGGCTGCAGCACATTCCAAGTTTGGTGAAAGGGCACCTTATGTGGGGCCGGATCCTCGGCTGGTGCATTCGCTGGTCACGGATGCTGTGCCAAAGGGTGGGGTGGCCAGATTCCTTGACCGTTGGGGCATCGAAATTCAGATCGCTGATGACAGCTAGGTTGCTGATTCCAGACGCGGCCCGGATGATCTTGCTGCTTTGGGATGGAAGAAGCTAAGGAAGAGTGGCAGCCCGTAGGGGAATCGAACCCCTCTTTCCAGGTTGAAAACCTGGCGTCCTAACCGATAGACGAACGGGCCACTTGGTATAAGGTCACAAGCGCAAATGGCAGCCCGTAGGGGAATCGAACCCCTCTTTCCAGGTTGAAAACCTGGCGTCCTAACCGATAGACGAACGGGCCACGCTGGCTTGTGGAGGGCCTTTTACGGTTTCGCCGTGACCCCCGCAAGCGTAAAAACGCAGGGACGGGAAAGTTTTTTAGCACACCAAAGCCGCGTGTTAACGGGCCTCTGCCGCGTCCTCCAGCCTGAGCTGCACAGATTGGCGCCCGCCCCAGGTGTTGACCTCAAGCCGACCCGCAAAATGAAAGCGCGCACCGCCGTGATTTGACAGTTTTTCGCCCATCGGCCCGTCAAAAGCACCAAAGGCAATCGCATCCAGCCCGCCGCCCATTCCATCGGTCAGCGACAGTTTCAGATGCGATTCACCGACCCGCTTGGCAAAGCGAACCTGCAGGTCAGGCAACGCATAGCGCGGGGCCGGGGCACCGGCGCCAAACGGTCCGGCCTGTTCGATCTGCTCGATCAGTTCCACGGTTGCCGCGCCGGGCATCAACGCGCCATCCAATTTCAGATCCGCAGGCCCACCCTGGCCCGCCCCTTGTCTGGCCAGCAACTCGCTCAGGCGTTCCATTGCGGGTTCCAACTGATTGCGCATGACGGTCAAACCTGCGGCCATCTTGTGACCGCCTCCTTTGACCAGCAACCCTTCGGCCGCCAGACGCTGGATCGAAGCCCCAAGATCGACGCCGGAAACCGAGCGGCCCGAACCTTTGCCCTCATCCCCGTCAAAGCCAATCACAATCGCCGGTCGATCGGCTGTCTCCTTCAGCCGAGAGGCCACGATACCAACGACACCGGGGTGCCAGCCTTCGCCTGCTGCCCAGACCAAAGGGGCGTCCAAGCCACGCGCCTCGGCTTGCTCCAGCGCGGCGGCACGTACCGTGTTTTCAATGTCACGGCGCTCAGTGTTCAAGGCATCCAGACGTTCGGACAACGCCTGCGCCTCTTGCTGGGAATCGGTGCTCAGCAAGCGCGCGCCCAGATCGGCCTGACCGATCCGTCCACCGGCATTCACGCGGGGCCCAAGCAGAAACCCGAGGTGATAACAGTTCGGCGCGGTATCCATGCGCGAGATATCGGACAGCGCGACAAGGCCGGGGCGCTGCCGCTGTGCCATCACTTTCAGCCCCTGTCGCACCAGGGCGCGGTTGGCCTCGATCAGTGGTGCCACATCGGCAACGGTCGCCAGGGCCACCAGATCCAGAAGGGCCACAAGGTCCGGTCCCCTTGCGCCCGCGTCACGCAGCTGCCGACCGGCCTCGACCAGCATCAGGAACACAACGCCCGCCGCGCAAAGATAACCAAGATCGCCGCTTTCATCCTGTCGGTTTGGGTTCACCACCGCGACGCAATCGGGCAGCGTCTCGCCCCCCAGATGGTGGTCCAGAACGATCACATCCGCCCCCGTAGCCGCCGCAATCGGATCATGGCTGAGCGTGCCGCAATCAACGCAGATGATCAGATCATGCGTAGCCGCAAGCTCCTGCATCGCGGGAACGTTGGGGCCATACCCTTCGTCGATCCGGTCCGGCACATAAAGCGTCGCCTGCACGCCCATCTGCCGCAGCCAGACCAGCAGCAACGCGGCAGAGCTGCCGCCATCGACATCGTAATCCGCAAACACCGCAATTTTCTGACGATTGCGGACGGCTTCCAGAAAGCGCGTGGCGGCAACTTCCATATCCTTGATGGCCCGCGGATCAGGCAGCAATTCCTTCAGCTTTGGGTCAAGAAAGCCGGGCGCCTCCGATACCGGCACGCCGCGCCGGGCCAGAACCTGGCAAACGGCACGGGGCAGGTCGGTTTGTTGCGCCATCATCTCGGCCGCCCGCTCAATCTCCGGGCTGGGTCCAACCCAAAGCCGTCCCGTCAGTGATTGCTCGACTCCAAGAAAACTCATTGCTCGCCTCTCATGCGCCAAGGCCGGACCCTTGCGGACCCGGCCTCTTCACCTTTTCAGAAATACTCTCGCCGAAGGCAACGGCGCAAGCCGTTATGTGTTGTCATGCGGCCATGTCGGCGTGCGGTAGGACATGCGGCGCACCGACCCGGTCTTGGACCGCATCAACAGCGTCGTGGTTTCCACCCAGCCGGGCTCGCGCTTGATCCGGGGCAACAAAGAGCCACCGGTCACGCCGGTGGCGGCAAAGATCACATCCGCCGTCACCATCTCATCGCGTGCATAAACACGGTCCAGATCGGTGATGCCTGCCTTGGCGGCCCGGCCACGTTCGTCATCGTTACGGAACAACAGGCGGCCAAAGATTTGCCCGCCCATACATTTCAGCGCAGCGGCGGCCAGCACACCCTCGGGCGCGCCACCTTGGCCCATATACATGTCGATGCCGGTTACTTCGCTTTCAGCGCAATGCATGACACCCGCCACGTCACCATCAGTGATCAGACGGATCGCGGCGCCGGTTTCGCGCACTTCGGCAATCATCGCCTCGTGGCGCGGGCGTTCCAGAATGCAGACGGTGATGTCGGCCGGCTTGCACTCCTTGGCCTTGGCCAGTGCTTCGACACGCTCGCGTGGCGACATGTCCAGATTCACGACACCTTCCGGCAGCCCTGGGCCAACCGCCAGTTTGTCCATATACACATCCGGCGCGTGCAGCATCGAGCCGCGCGGGCCCATGGCGATGACGGTCAGTGCGTTTGGCATATCCTTGGCGGTCAGCGTGGTGCCTTCCAGCGGATCCAATGCGATATCCACGCCGGGGCCATTTCCGGTGCCAACCTCTTCGCCGATATACAGCATCGGCGCCTCGTCACGCTCGCCTTCCCCGATGACTACAACACCTGCGATATCCAGTAGGTTCAGCTGTTCGCGCATTGCGTTCACAGCGGCCTGATCCGCGGCTTTCTCATCGCCCCGGCCTACCAGCGAAGCCGAGGCCAGTGCAGCCTGTTCCGCCACCCTGGCCAGCCCCAGAGACAGCAGGCGGTCATTGAAATCGGTCTTGGCAGCACTCATGTTTCTGTATCCTCTGGTCAGTATAGCCGTGTCTTCCGGCATAGCTTGCGTTTCATGCAGGCCGCAAGGTCAAACCGCCTCAATCCGCAATGCAACTGGGTCGCCTGCAACCACATCGGTTTCGCGGAAACCCTCCAACGCGACGTCCAGCGCCGTTCGGGTGGTCTTATGGGTGACGATCAGCACAGGCGCGGTGCTTTCGGCATGTGCATATTGGCGCATCCGGTCGATTGACACCCCGGCATTGCCCAGAATGGCCGCAACCTTGGCCAATGCACCAGGTTTATCCAGCAGGCCCAGCCGCAGATAATACGGCGCAGGTCGGCCGGTGACGGCGGGAACTGCGGTTTCAAGCGTGGTGGCTGGGCGGCCAAAGGTCGGGATATGCAATCCACGCGCCAGATCGCAGACATCGCCCATCACAGCGCTGGCTGTCGGGCCTTCGCCCGCGCCGGGGCCACGCAGAACAACCTGCTCAACCGCGTCGCCTTCGATCACGACCATATTGGTGCCGCCTTCCAGCTGGCCCAGTGGCGATTCACTGGGTACCAGGCAAGGCTGCATGCGTTGCTCCAGCCCGCGTGCGGTGCGCTGCGCCACGCCCAGCAGTTTAATGCGAAAGCCCATGTCTTCGGCCTGATCAATGTCGTCCAGGCTGATCTGCTGAATACCCTCAATCTCGATCCCGTCGAAATTCGGCTTGGTCCCAAACGCAATCGAGGATAGCAGAGCCAGCTTGTGCGCAGCGTCGATACCTCCGACATCCAGATTGGGGTCGGCCTCAAGGTATCCCAATTCGGCGCACTCATCGAAAAGGGCATTGTAGCCCTGACGCTGCGATTGCATCCGGGTCAGGATGTAGTTGCACGTTCCGTTCATGACACCCATCACGCGGGTGATCTCGTTGCCCGCCAGACCTTCGGTCAGGGACTTGATTACCGGGATACCACCAGCGACCGCGGCCTCAAACCGTATCACACGACCGGCGGCCTCGGCCTTTTCAGCCAGTTCCTGCCCGTGGATGGCCAGCAACGCCTTGTTGGCGGTGACCACATCCTTGCCACTGGCCAACGCTGCTTCGACCGAGGCTTTGGCAGGACCGTTCTCGCCACCCATCAATTCGACATAAACGTCTATGTCGTCGCGTTTTGCCAGTGCAACCGGATCGGTTTCCCAGGCATAATCCGACAGATTCACGCCACGGTCCTTGTTCGGGTCGCGCGCGGATACAGCCACGATTTCAATCGAACGGCCTGTGCGGGCCTGCAACAATTCTGCATGGCGGCGGACGATCTTGACGACACCCACGCCGACCGTTCCCAAGCCCGCAATTCCCAGCCGCAGTGCCTGTGTCATGTCGTGGGTCCTCTTCCGCTCGAATTCTTCTGGTGTCGGATGCTTGTCCAATCAGCGCTGCCTTAGCGGGTTCAGGCCAAGGGTGCAATCCGTCACCGGGGGATAGTGGGGGTGATTTATGACGCGTCAGTTGGTTTGCGCGTTTTGTAGCGCCTGCGCCTTTTGGGCCAAGGTATTGCTGCGTTGTGTCAGTTCGTCTTCGACGGCTGCCGCCTGATGGATCGGGTCCACCGGTGGCCCTAAGGTTTCCTGCAACGGAATAAGGCGCGGGTAGGGGGCGGATCTGACTGCAGCCGGTTCGCTGCCTTCCAACTCGGGAATGTCCGCACAGGCGGCGCAAAATAGAATAAGGGGCAAAACAGGCAGCAGTTTCATGTCGCAGGCTTTTCGGTCTTTGTTGCCCCATCGTGATGCACGTTTTGACGACATCGTTCAAGCGGGGTTCTATATGAACATCTGTTCATATACTGTAGACCCATGGCACGCACTCAAGGCTCACATTCCGACATAACCGGCCCACGTATCCGCAAGGCCGCGCTGCACCTGTTTGCGCGCTATGGGTATGCCGCTGTCTCGATGCGGCAGATCGCAAAAGAGGTCGGCGTGCAGGCAGGCGCGCTTTATAACTATACGCCTGACAAACAGAGCCTTTTGCACCGGTTGATGCGCGAACACATGCAGGACCTGCTTGAGGCGCTTGATGCAATGGGCCGTTGCGACGACGCTGAAGACGCCTTGCGCCAGTTTATCGGCTTTCACATCCGCTTCCATTTGCAACGCCCCGACGAAGTTTTCATCGCCTATATGGAGTTGCGCAATCTTTCGCCCGAAAACTTTGCTGAAATCGAAGACTTGCGGCGCCAATACGAAAACGTGCTGGAAAGCATCCTTGACTCAGGGCAGCAGGCCGGACAATTCGCAATTTCGGACACGAAGATTGCAACGCTGGCCGTGATAGCCATGCTGAACGGCGTGATGACCTGGTACCGTTCGGGTGGTCGCCTGTCACTGGACGAAGTCGAAGAGATCTATTGGAACATGGTGCACAAGGCTGTGACGGCCTGACAGGGTCAAACCGTCACGCTGTTAGTGCGCGGGGCGAATGAACGTGCCATTGCGCAGCTCGCGAAATGCCTGTTCCAGTTCGGCCCGCGTGTTCATCACGATGGGGCCATGCCACGCGACGGGTTCATTGATTGGAGCCCCAGAGATCAGCAGGAACCGCACACCTTGGGGGCCAGCCTGAACGGTGATTTCATCGCCCGTGCCAAAACGGACAAGCGTGCGATCCCCTGACATGTCGCGGATATTGACCTCTTGCCCGGCGATTTCCTTTTCCAACAGCACACCTGTCGGCTGCGAGGCATCGGCAAAGGCGGCCTGACCCTGAAACACATAGGCGAAAGCACGGCGGTACGTATCGATCCGGAAGGTTTTCTTCACACCTGCCGGGACAGAGATATCCAGATACTGCGGGTCAGCAGCTATCCCGTCAACGGGTCCGGTCTTACCCCAGAACTCACCTACGATCACCCGCACTGTGGTGCCATCGTCATCGGTGATTTCGGGGATGTCCTTGCTTTGAACGTCCTGATAGCGCGGGGCGGTCATCTTCTGGTCCGAAGGCAGGTTGCCCCACAGCTGGAAGCCGTGCATCTGGCCCGAGATGTTGCCGCTTGGCATTTCCTGATGCAGGATGCCGGAACCTGCGGTCATCCATTGCACATCGCCGGCGCCAAGCTTGCCGGTGTTACCCAGCGAATCCGAATGCTCGACTGTGCCGGTCAGAACGTAAGTGATCGTTTCAATTCCCCGGTGGGGGTGCCACGGAAACCCGGCCTGATAATCCTGCGGGCGGTCGTTTCTTAAATCATCGAACAGCAGAAAAGGATCCAGTTCGGACGGATCCTGAAACCCGAATGCACGGTGGAGTTTGACACCAGCCCCTTCCATTGTGGGAATGGCTTTGCGTGTTTCTAACGTCGGTCTAAGGGACATGTTCACCTCCGTTTCATCCGGGCAGCATGTAATCTCTGCGCCACGGCAGTCAATTTGCATGAAATAACCGGACCTGTGCGAAATTGTTTTGCGGCCAAGCCTCTGTTGTTTCCGGCGCAAAATGGCTAGATCGAAGCGGATCAGACAGGAGACATCCATGCAGGACGACGTGTTGGCAACGATTCAGGCCTCATCCCCCAGACGATGGACCGGGGTAGGGATGCTGACAACGGTTGGAATGCTGGTTACCTATGTCGCGCTGGCATCGCCACCCGAACCGGTTTGGCAGGTGTTTCTGTTTGTCGTTGGCGGTGCATCGCTTTGGCTGGCGCTTCGTGTCTGGCGCGCCACAGAAGACTGGATCGAACTGACGCGGACCGAGTTGCGAACGGGGTCGGGTCAGATCATCGCAGAAGTGGCCGACATTGAAACGGTAGATCGGGGTGTGTTCGCCTTCAAACCGTCAAACGGCTTTCTGGTCCGTACGCGAAACAAGGCGGCGAACAGTTGGGCTCCGGGATTGTGGTGGCGGGTTGGTCACCGGGTTGGCGTGGGCGGCATGACATCTGCCGCCGAGGCCAAGTTCATGTCCGAAATTCTATCCGCTATTTGTGCAGACGAACGGGGTCTGGGTTAAGTTACAAGCAACTTCGTTTGTAAAGCGGGGACGGGTAAAGATGAAGTTCTCAAAGGTGATACCTGTCGCAAAATCCCAGCCCGGTCGGAACGTGGGGATGTATTCATTGGACGTTTCAACCAGAATAACGGTGTCCTGATTGGGCATTGGCGGCAGGCGGTCTTCGATTTCATCGATCCTGTTGTCATCCCATTCCTGATCAAAGCCGCGTACGGTCGACCAGCGCACATAATGGCGTTTATCGTCCTCATCGTAAACGATAAGAGAAACCCGCATTTTCACTTCTGACCGGTTATTGATCATCTTGCCCGCCAAATCGTGCAACGAGTCAATATACACATCGGTCACGGCCTGCGTTTCACGCGAAATAAGGTCGCTGATCGTATAAGCTGCCTTCAGATTGGATGCGCTTTGACGAAACCCCTCGAATGCTGTGAACGTGAACGTGATCGTCCATAACATCAGCGGAAAAATCATGAGGGCTTCTACGGTCAGAATGCCACTTTCGTCTTTCTTGAAGACTTTGAAGCGATTCTTCAGGTTTCGGAATACAGACATGATCTTACAGTGGCTCCTGTACGAATGCCGTTGTTGCGGTCACCGCGTAGTGACCGGTAGCGTCCGGGACAAGCTTGGCAATGGCTGAGGTCTCAAGAACCGGATCTATGCGCAAACAGGCCCGCAAGATCATCAACTCGTTGGATTGGCCGCTTTTGAAATCCAGAACCGGTTTGGGATCTTCGGAACTGTCCGTGCAGGGAACGTTGTCTGAAAGTACGATACCAGCGAACGCGTCCTGCTTGACCATTTGCAGTCGCAAATTCCCTGTACAATCCTTGATTCCGGACACTTCGCAAATCCGATTTCTGATTACGTCGTGATCCCAGTTCGTACCGGTGCCCAGCCGAATATCCCTTACGATCAGGTCTACCCCACGCTCCAAAGCAGCATGCCGCATTGTGATGATGGACAGTTCGGCTCCTGCCACGAGAAGCGCCAGGAAGAAGGGTACGAGCATGATGAACTCGATTGTCGCATTGCCTGCCTCGGATTGTCGAAACAGGCGGAGCATCGACAGCTTTCTGCTGATCATTGGGTTAGCCTCAGCTTGCGGATCGACGATGCGATGGATTCAAAGGCTTTCTCAAGGTTCAGGCCACTTACGTCATAGACGTGGCTGTCAGAGCTGGCACAGTCTTTGAGGGTCCTGTACCCGCTTCTGGGCGCCTCGAACGCGATACCGTAAACGATGATGCCCTGATCCTTGGCCGCATCACAAATGTGCTTGGTGCGCTGGTTCTTGGCCGACGTTTCAACTTTCGCGTAGGCCTTGGAATACCATTCCGCCCAACCGCTGGACTGCCAGTAATAGTTGTACCGTGCGTTCCATGCCAAAGATACTCGGTTAAACAGTTCGGGATATGACAACCGAACGGCTGTTCCAGGTTCTTCGTTCAGCTGCGTCTCAGGTTCCGGGTTTCCGTAGGGATGATCCGCCCAAACGTCTTGCTGAGGCCAGAAAAAATTCGGACGACCCTGAGAATGGTACACGGTGTATTCATCAGCTTCCGGGTTGTACCAAACGTCTGACATACCTTCGCGCAGCGATGGGTTAAGCATGTATTGATCGGTGTTCTGACCATCGGTCATAACAATGGCGATCTTCAGAACGTCGGTGCCATAGTCCGAGGGACGGACCGAGAATTTTGATGGCACAATTGTTGTACCTGCATAGGATGGATCCTGTTCCAGCGACAGGTCGCGAACAATTCCGCGCATGCTCGGGTCCAGCAGGGCAGTTCCCCACTTCATCCCAATATCGATCGACGTGTTCCCACCGGGGGTGAGGGACGCAATCTGAGCAAGCAGTTTGTTCATATTGTCGGTGACAGGGGTGATTGCACTTCCTGCGCGGACCGGACAAACGGGCAGGTCGATTGACCCTTCAGAATAGGTGAAAGGATCGAAATGGGCGGTGCGCTCCAACGTGTCATCGCGTTCCAGATCAGAATCGCTGTACTGTTCCGGAATGAAGTTTACGCAGTGCGAATAGCTGTGTTCCTGCGTGACATTTGTGAACTTGTCCAGGATTGGCGCACCCGCGTTGACCTGCGTTGCATAAGGAACAATCGAGATTGAAATCTGTGTTTCATCAGGTTTGTCCAGCATGAGCCTTACAAATTCCGACGCAGCTTCTCTCAACACTGCGATTTTTGTCTTCGATGGTGTGGCAGACGAGCGCGACATAGAGCCGGAAATGTCGAGAACCAACGAGATTTCTACAGCGCCAATGGATTCTTCAGCCGCACTGCTGGCAACAAGGCCCAGTTCAGTGACTTTGCCGAACCTCAGATAGCGGGTCGGAACAACCGCTTCGGCTGTAGCACTTACTTTTTTAGAGCCGAACCCTTCAACAACCGTCGTAATGGCGTTCAGATTGCCCAGCCCGGCCTTGTCCATGTAAGAATCGACAACCGCCTTGGCAGGAAGATCCTGGTCAAGGTCAGCGGCAGCAAGCACAGCGCGGTCCAGGGTGGATTGCAGGCTGGCGCGGTCACGCTCATACTTCATGACATCCATGGCCATGCCGGTAATTGCCAGCATCAGGACCACCATGAACAATACGAAGATAGTGAAGACGCCATCTTCGTTCCGAGCGAACTGCTCTAACTTGAACGTTTTGCGCTTCGGTTTCGAGCCGTCGTTACAAAGCAAGGAATTTAGCATTCTGGTTACTCCGCCTCACACGTCGAATTCGTGCGTCAAAGAAAAAGAGATTTGGGACAAAGTTAATTTTCAAACGTGGCGTGAATTGGGCGAAAAAGGCTTGGTTTTGGCCTTTTTACGCGCCGAAGGGGTATAATTTGGACCGTTTCAGGTGATCTGTCGATGAAATGAAAACAATTCGTTAAGGAGTTGGCCGATCTGAGCGACTCACCCTAGGGCAACTAAGCGTGCGTTCATAAAATGATTAAAAAAAGTGCATTGTTTGATTGCAGCAGGCCGCCAGTGGTGCGACAAAACGTCGTGACGCATCGTCATGTACCGCTACGGAGGATTTTATGACCGGCATCAAAGAACCCAGCTTTCGTGAAAGTGTTGACCTGATGTTCAACAGGGCAGCCGCCCTTATGGAGCTGCCGCCGGGGTTGGAGCAAAAGATCCGTGTCTGCAACGCAACCTACACAGTTCGATTTGGCGTGCGGCTGCGTGGTGAAATCCATACCTTCACTGGTTACAGGTCTGTCCACTCGGAGCATATGGAACCGGTCAAGGGCGGTATTCGATATGCCACTGCGGTTAACCAGGACGAAGTCGAAGCTCTGGCTGCGCTGATGACGTATAAGTGCGCACTTGTCGAAACACCGTTTGGTGGCTCCAAGGGTGGGCTTTGCATTGATCCACGAGAATATGAAGAGCATGAGCTTGAACAGATCACGCGGCGCTTTGCGTATGAGCTTGCAAAGCGAGACCTGATAAACCCATCGCAAAACGTGCCTGCGCCCGATATGGGCACTGGGGAGCGTGAAATGGCTTGGATGGCTGACCAATACGCGCGGATGAACACAACGGACATCAATGCGCGCGCCTGTGTGACAGGAAAGCCGCTGAATGCCGGTGGTATCGCGGGGCGGGTCGAAGCGACTGGGCGCGGTGTTCAATACGCGTTGCGCGAGTTTTTCCGCCACCCTGAAGACATCCAGAAAGCAGGCTTGTCAGGTAAACTGGATGGTAAGCGCATTATCGTGCAGGGGCTTGGTAATGTAGGTTATCACGCTGCAAAGTTCCTCAGCGAGGAAGATGGCGCGCGCATCACCGGAATCATCGAATGGGACGGTGCGCTATTTAATCCCGACGGGATTGACGTCGAAGCCGTGCGTCAGTGGATTGTCAAACACGGTGGCGTAAAGGACTATCCCGATGCGACCCATTCCGCTGAAGGCGCGGCAGTGCTGGAGGCTGAATGCGACATTCTGATCCCGGCGGCTTTGGAAGGTGTCATCAACCTGTCGAACGCCGATCGGATCAAGGCACCGCTGATTATCGAAGCTGCCAATGGTCCGGTAACCGCTGGCGCGGATGAAGTCCTGCGTAAGAAGGGCACAGTGATCATCCCCGACATGTATGCCAACGCAGGCGGTGTGACAGTATCCTATTTCGAATGGGTCAAGAACCTTAGCCATATCCGCTTTGGCCGGATGCAGCGTCGTCAGGAAGAGTCGCGTCACGAACTGATCGTCAGCGAGCTGGAAAGGCTGGACCGGTACCTGGGGGATGCGTGGTCGATGTCGCCGGACTTCAAGGCCAAGTACCTCAAAGGCGCGGATGAGCTTGAGTTGGTGCGCTCGGGTCTCGATGACACAATGCGTATTGCTTATCAGTCGATGCGTGAGGTTTGGCACGGCCGTGATGATGTCGAGGACCTGCGTACGGCGGCTTATATCGTGGCGATTGACCGCGTTGCGAAAAGCTACCGCGCCAAGGGGCTGTGAATTAGGTGGGCGGGGTGATCATTTCATCCCGCCAGTACGCGCTGCGGCTTGAATGTCCATGACAGCCCGTTAGGTTGACGGGCAATCTACTTCAAAGAAACGAATCTCCGGAGAATTCCATGTTGCGTATCGCTTTTGTCGCGGCTCTGTTGGCCACCCCTTTGGCCGCTCAGGAAACCAAGGAACAAAGCTGCAAGTACCAAGCTGATGTGGTGGCTGCGGTTCAAAAGGCGCGACTGGACCGTGTAAAAGAACGTGACGTTGTACAAGCGGTGGCGGATAGCGGCCCGACATGGCCCGAAAACTACAATGCTGCAATCCCGCTGATCACACCTTGGGTTTATGAGCAAAAGATGCGGGACGTGCGCAAGAAAGACCTGGGCGCGGCGTGGCTTGAACTGTGCCTGCAACAATAATCCACAACTCGGACATTTCCCTGTGGACAACCGCGCGCCTTCCTCTTGGCGCGCGTTTTCATTTCTGGCAGGTTTAGCAGATGTCATTGCCCCCCGGATTTCTGGACGAATTGCGCACGCGGCTCAGCCTGTCTCAGGTTGTCGGGCGCAAAGTCATGTGGGACCAGCGCAAGTCCAATCAGGGCAAAGGGGACATGTGGGCGCCTTGCCCGTTCCATCATGAAAAGACGGCCTCGTTCCACGTGGATGACCAAAAGGGGTTTTATTACTGCTTTGGCTGTCACGCCAAAGGCGACGCGATCAGTTTTGTGAAAGAGACCGAGAATGTCTCATTCATCGAAGCAGTCGAGATTCTGGCCCGCGAAGCCGGGATGCCGATGCCTGCGCGCGATCCGAAGGCGCAGGAAAAACAGGACCACCGCACACAGCTGGCTGAAGTGATGGAGCAGGCAGCGCAGTTCTTCCGCCTGCAGCTCAAGACCGGGGCAGGAGCCGCCGCACGAGACTACCTCACGCGCCGCGGGTTGAACGCGCAAGCGCTGGACCGGTGGGAGATTGGATTTGCCCCGGACGATTGGCAGGCGCTGTGGGACCATCTGCGCGGCAAGAACGTGGCCGAGGACCTGATCCTTGGGGCCGGGCTGGCCAAGCCGTCAAACAAGGGCAAAAAGCCTTATGACACCTTCCGCAACCGCATCATGTACCCGATCCGCGACCCGCGCGGACGTTGCATCGCGTTTGGCGGGCGGGCGATGGACCCCAATGACAACGCGAAATACCTGAACTCGCCCGAGACCGAGCTGTTCGACAAAGGGCGCAGTCTTTACAATCAAGGCCCGGCTCGACAGGCGGCAGGTAAGGGGCAGCCGCTGATCGTGGCCGAAGGTTATATGGATGTGATCGCGCTGGCCGAAGCAGGCTTTGGCGCGTCGGTTGCCCCATTGGGTACCGCCATAACCGAACATCAGCTGCAACTGCTCTGGCGGATATCGGACGAGCCGATCATTGCGCTGGACGGCGACACAGCAGGTCTGCGCGCTGCGATGCGGGTGGTTGATCTGGCTTTGCCGATGCTCGAAGCTGGAAAGTCGCTGCGGTTTGCCCTGATGCCCGAGGGCAAAGACCCCGACGACCTGCTGCGCGCCGAAGGGGCAGGCGCTGTGAAGGCCGTGCTGGATGGTGCCATTCCGATGGTCAAGCTGCTGTGGCAGCGCGAGACCGACGGCAAGGTGTTCGACAGTCCTGAACGCAAGGCGGCTTTGGACAAGTCCCTGCGCGAGAAAATCAAGCTGATCCGCGACCCATCGATACGGGCGCATTATGGGCAAGAAATCAAGGACCTGCGCTGGCAGTTGTTCCGTCCGCAACGGCAGCCGCAATCCCGGCAATGGCAACCGCGCGGCAAATGGGTGCCGCCAAAACAACCCGCCACGCCCGGCGCGCGGTCCTCGTTTCTGGCCTCGTCCGAGAATGCCGAGATTCAACTGCGCGAAGCGGCCATTCTGGCTATTGCCGCGCTTAACCCCCAAGTCGTCGTGCAGTTCGAACACCAACTGGAAGAGATGGAATGCCGCGATGTTGATCACGCCGCATTGCGAACTGCAATTCTGCGCCACGCGATCGATGACCCGGACAATCTGAAGGACCACATTGCCGAAACTTTAGGGCCTGAGGCCCTTGAAAACCTGCTGGCCCTTCGCCATGTCGCCGTAATCCCCTGTGTGTTCAAACCGGGCGACGTTGAAAAGGCCGAGATGACTCTGGCCGAAGAACTCGCGAAAATCAAAGCGCTCCGGGGGTTGGATGCTGAGATTGCCGAAGCCGCAGAGGAGTTGTCCGATCTGGCCGATGAGGCGCTGACATATCGGCTGGCGCAAGCGGCAGAAGAACGCAACCGGACAAACCGAAGCCAGAATGAAGACAGGGCCATATTCGACATCGCCGACAACGGGGCGCGAATCAACCGCGACGAGAAAGACGCGTTCGAGGCAATCATGTCCGGCATCAAATTCGAGCGGAAACGCCGGTAAAATGGTGTTTTCGTAAGGCACTGGAAAAGAAAAACGGGTAAACGGGTGGCCGAATCACTTCTACGCGCTAATGATTCGGTTCAATCGAATCACCCATCCCTGCAGGAGCATTGAATGGCCGCCAAAGACACGACCGAAGATCGCAAATCCGACGAGCAGGACCAGGAAATCTCGCTGGACATGAGCCAGGCCAACGTCAAGAAGATGATCGCCGAGGCCCGCGAGAAAGGTTACATCACCTACGATCAGCTCAATCAGGTTTTGCCGCCCGATCAGGTCAGCTCGGAACAGATCGAAGACGTTATGTCTATGCTGTCCGAGATGGGCATCAACATCATCGAAGATGAAGAGGCCGAAGAGGAAGAGAACAAGGGCTCGACCGAACTGACGACCACCGAAAGCAACCGCGAGGTTGCGTTGGCGGGGGCCGCCACCGAAAAGCTGGACCGCACCGACGATCCCGTTCGCATGTATCTGCGCGAGATGGGTTCGGTCGAACTGCTGAGCCGTGAGGGCGAGATTGCCATCGCCAAGCGGATCGAAGCAGGGCGCAATACCATGATTGCCGGCCTGTGCGAAAGCCCGCTGACCTTTCAGGCGATCACCATCTGGCATGACGAATTGCTGTCCGAGGATATTCTGCTGCGGGATGTCATCGATCTGGAAACCACATTCGGCAACCAGCTGGACGAAGATGGCGACGCGCCAGTCGTTGACGCGTCTGCTGTGCAGGCTGCGAAACCCGCGAAAGAGGCCGGGCCGGAACTGGATGCCGATGGCAACCCGATCACCAGCGACGACGACGATGACGAAGACGATCAGGCCAACATGTCGCTGGCCGCGATGGAAGCGGCATTGAAGGATCAGGTTCTGACCACGCTGGAGCGGATCTCAACCGATTTTGCGATGCTGTCCGAAATGCAGGACAGCCGCATTTCGGCCACCTTGAACGAGGATGGCACGTTCAGCGAAAAAGACGAAGAGACCTATCAGAAGTTGCGGGCCGAGATTGTACAACTGGTGAATGGTCTTCACCTGCACAACAACCGGATCGAAGCGCTGATCGACCAGCTTTACGGTATCAACCGTCGCGTCATGTCGCTGGACAGTTCGATGGTGAAGCTGGCCGATCAGGCACGGATAAACCGTCGCGAGTTCATCGACGAATACCGCGGGCGTGAACTGGACCCCAACTGGCTGGCCGAAATGGCGGAAAAGCCGGGCCGGGGCTGGCAGATGTTCATCGAACGCTCGACCGCGAAGGTCGAAGAGCTGCGCAACGACATGGCTCAGGTCGGCCAATATGTGGGTCTGGACATCAGCGAATTCCGCCGCATCGTTCAGCAGGTCCAGAAGGGCGAAAAAGAGGCGCGGCAGGCCAAGAAGGAAATGGTCGAAGCCAACCTGCGCCTGGTGATCTCGATCGCCAAGAAGTACACGAACCGCGGCCTGCAATTCCTTGATCTTATTCAGGAAGGTAATATCGGCCTGATGAAGGCGGTAGACAAGTTCGAATACCGCCGCGGCTATAAATTCTCGACTTATGCGACGTGGTGGATTCGTCAGGCTATCACGCGTTCAATCGCGGATCAGGCGCGCACAATCCGTATTCCGGTTCATATGATCGAAACGATCAACAAGCTGGTCCGGACCGGTCGCCAGATGTTGCACGAGATCGGCCGCGAACCGACACCTGAGGAACTGGCCGAAAAGCTGCAAATGCCGCTTGAGAAGGTTCGCAAGGTGATGAAAATCGCCAAAGAGCCGATTTCGTTGGAAACTCCGATTGGTGACGAAGAAGACAGCCAGCTGGGTGATTTCATTGAGGACAAGAATGCTGTGCTGCCTCTGGACAGCGCCATTCAGGAAAACCTCAAGGAAACCACCACACGGGTCTTGGCCTCGCTCACCCCGCGCGAAGAACGTGTGCTGCGGATGCGTTTCGGCATCGGTATGAACACCGACCACACGCTTGAAGAGGTGGGTCAGCAGTTCAGCGTGACCCGCGAACGTATCCGCCAGATCGAAGCGAAGGCGCTGCGGAAGCTGAAGCACCCCAGCCGATCCCGAAAACTTCGGTCCTTCCTGGATCAGTAAGTATCAAGGCGCCTCTCCCGAGGCGCCTTTTTTTATTCCGGACACTCTTCACGATGGCCTGTTCTCCCATCACATTGGCGGGAACGCACAAGGGCTGGACCTTCTGTCCTTCTATATCCGTTCTGTCCACTCATGGGACGGGCCGGGGCGAGGTTTTTCAAGCTGATGACCCCCGGTCTCACGTCCGTATCGGGTGTTCCAATCGCGTCTTGAACGCGCTGGGCGGCTGGCCTGTCCAACGTTTGAAAGCGGTCGAAAATGCGGCCTGATCGGCATAGCCCAGCGAATAGGCGATTTCGGACAAGGGCATTTCATTCTTGATAAAGGTCTGCGCCAGGTCGCACCGCAGATCGTCGACAACATCGCGATAGCTGGTGCCTTCGTCCCTGAGGCGCCTGCTGAAGGTTCTAAGGCTCATCCCCAGATCAGCCGCGAGGCTTTCGGCCTGCGGGATTGCGCCGGGCAGGGATCGGGTAACCAGCCCTTCGACCTTGGCACGGGTCAGATGTTTGGGCGCGCCTCTCTCAGAAAGCAGGCGATCTGCATATTCCAGCAAATGCTCTCTGAGTTGGGGGTCATAAGTCGGCACAGGCAGGTCCAGCGCTGAAAGAGGCAGGATAATCTCGAGGTTCTCGGCCCCAAAGGTCACGGGAAAACCGGCAAGCTTTTCAAATCTTCGGGCGTGGTCACCGACCCTGTGCTGAAACCGAATTTCTATCGGATAAAGATTGACTTGCGTCAGGTTCCGCATTCTGGCCAGGGCAGCAAATATCAGGAATTCGGTGCGTCTGTGATACCGCGCAAATCCGGGATTCTTCCACTCGGCTTCCAAGGTCGCAAAATTACCCGCGACGCGCAGGTTTAGCGCGATGGCAGGGTCGATGATGCCGTGAAAGCGCGTGAGGTTCTCCATCACCTGTTTCAGGTCGCGGGAATACTTGCTGACATAGGCGGTCACGGTCGAGGCTGACGTAACCTCAAGACCCGTGCGGGCAGCAAATGTGATGTCGTGGGTGGCGTCACATGCATAACGGATAAACAAAGCCTCGCTTTGTACGCTGTAGGTAGTGACCGGCGGCGCGATATCCTGAGGGCGCAGCCCCGCCATTTTCAGGACATCGCGGGACATGTCGCCATTACCAGAATGGCGGTCCAGTGCCTGAACAAACAAATGAAGACGGCCGATATCGACATCCATCGCGAAACAGTACCTCAAATTTTCAAATACATAGGCAGACTATCAGAGAATTTTCTTTCATGATCGACGGTGCTGACAAGTGGGTTCTTCGCTAAAACAAGCCATCTCTGGCGGTATCTCGAAAATTTTTGACCAATATGGACAAGCGTCGCCACGTGTAACGAACCACTTCAGCAGTGTTGCCGGGTCCAGACCTTTATGGGGATGAGGTCAGAGCCTCGGGGAAATCACCAGCCTCTGGTCAAGGCTCCCCGGCACGCCCCCACACCTTTCATACATGTCGCATTGCTTCGCTCAGGTGGTTTTGTCAGGCTGGCTTTAAGTCAATAGTTCCGGTGTAAAACCTTGCAGGATATTTTTGAGAATACAGCGGTTAATGACCAAAACCTAATTGTGTTTGACAGCGAATGCGTGCTGTGTTCGGGGTTTTTCCAGTTTATGCTGAAACGTGACCAGCGCCATGTTTTCCAATTTGCAACGGCGCAGTCCCCGCTTGGGCAAAAGCTATATCGTGATCTCGGCCTTCCCACACAGGATTTTCCAACAAATCTGGTGGTCGTGAATGGCGCTGTTTTTCAGCATCTGGATGCATTTGCAGCGGCGATGCGACAGTTGCGCGGCCCATGGTCGCTGTTATCAATGTGTCGGTTTCTGCCTTGGCTCATCAAGGATCCGACCTATCGCCTGATCGCACGAAACAGATATGCATTCTTTGGGCGTTCCGAAACATGTCTGGTTCCCAGTCCCGATATCAGGGCTCGTTTTGCCGAAAACGGGTACTAGCGATGGGCGATCCCTTTCTTAAGGCGGTAGGATCGACCGAAAGGTTGCCAAAGGCGGTTCGAGATCTGCACATGAGCGAGGGCTGCTTTGCAGGACGCTGCGATATCGAACGCGGCAAAGGGATATGGGTTGCCCTTGTAACACGTCTGGCCGGGTTTCCGCAAAACGGCAAAGACGTCCCCGTTTCCCTGCAGATTGATGCAAATGGCGAAATCTGGTCATGGGACCGGAATTTCGCGGGCCACAAAACCCGATCAACTCTGAAATATGATACGAAAAGAGAGTGTGTTCGGGAATCTTTCGGCGCGGTCTCGATTTGGTTGCAGCCCATTTGGCAGGAAAACGGGATGCATATCAAAATTCTCCGCCTGACCGTGTTTGGCATCCCGATGCCATCTTTTTCCTTGCCGCGTTCAAGAACGCACGAATGGCAGGACAAAGCGGGGCGCTTTCGGTTTGATGTGTCTGCGGACGCGCCGGGACTGGGGTTGTTGATCAGGTACCAGGGATGGCTCACGCCGGTTCACGCAACGCATGAGACGGATTAAACAGAACGTGAGCGACCCTGTGCCGACGAAGCTTATGGCCTAACCTTTTTGAGACACACAATCAGGGAAGAAATGACAATGAAACATACACGGACATTTGCCGCGATTGCCGCCCTGGCGTTCAGCATTCCAATGACGGCTGACGCGGCACCGCACGGGTACCGGACCGAGCCGATAAACGCCACCGATTTCGAAGTTATTCCGCGCGGCGACCAGCGTACCGAAGGATACTGGTGCGCGGCAGCGGATTATGCACGGCGTACATTGGGCGCGGGCTGGCGCGATCGGATCTACGTGTTGCGCGGGTATGGGCCAAGCGTCACCACCGGTCGTAAAACGGCGGTTCAGTTCTCGACCAAGCCGCCCCAGAATGTGGGTGCACAGCCAAGCAGCTTTGTTACAATCGGTTTTCAACCTGGCACCAGCATGTCTGTACAAGGCGCGAATGCCAGGTGTAACTATCGACCGTTCTATAACGACTGACAAAACGGCGAGACACCGCGAATGCAGACTGAATTTGTAATCCGGACCCAAGGATCAGGTCTTTACGAATTCACGTCCGAGGTGACGCAGTGGCTGGGGCAGGTGGCGACGGATGGCTTACTGACGCTTTTTGTTCGCCACACCTCCTGTTCATTGCTTGTTCAGGAAAACGCAGACCCCGAAGTTCAAACTGATCTTCGGGCGTTTTTCGAAAGGCTGGTGCCGCCGTCCAATCACCCGGCAATGTCGTATCTTCGGCATACTTATGAAGGCCCCGACGACATGCCAGCGCATATAAAGGCTGCGCTGTTGCCGGTATCCTTGTCGATACCTGTGGTGCAGGGTCGCCCATGCCTTGGAACATGGCAGGGAATATATCTGTTTGAACACCGCACGGCACCACACCAGAGACGGATTGCAGCGCACCTTGTCTGACCCTTTATCTAGCGGTTGAAATTTCCGACTACCCAAACTCTAGTTGCTGCCCTATAGTTGTGGATAAGTAAGTCGCAGCGCTTACAAAAAGAGGCGGAACAAGGGACGAGGAGACGGCGGATGCGCTGCCCGTTTTGCGGAAATATCGATACTCAGGTAAAAGATTCACGTCCGGCAGAGGACCACGTGGCAATCCGCCGACGCCGGTTCTGCCCGGCCTGTGGCGGGCGGTTCACGACCTATGAGCGTGTGCAGCTGCGTGATTTGGTTGTCATAAAGACCAATGGTAAGCGCGAGGATTTCGACCGCGATAAACTGGAACGTTCGATCCGCATCTCGATGCAGAAACGGCCAGTTGATCCCGAGCGGATCGATCAGATGATTTCGGGTATCGTGCGTCGGCTGGAAAGCATGGGCGACACGGATATCCCGTCCCACAAGATCGGTGAGATCGTTATGGAAGCTCTGGCGCGGATCGATACCGTCGCGTATGTTCGCTTTGCGAGTGTGTACAAGAATTTCCAGGCGGCCGATGATTTTGAGGAGTTTGTCCACGAACTGCGCCCGCCGCAGCCACCGACGGACGAGTGAGCGAAAAAGATAAGCGTTTCATGGCGCTGGCCCTGTCACTGGGGCGGCGCGGTCAGGGGATGTGCTGGCCAAACCCTGCGGTGGGGTGTGTTATCGTGCGCAAAGGCCGGATTGTCGGGCGCGGTTGGACCCAGCCGGGCGGCCGCCCCCATGCCGAAACCGAGGCTTTGGCGCAAGCCGGGCAGGCCGCACATGGCGCGACCGCCTATGTGACTTTGGAACCCTGCGCCCACCACGGCAAAACACCCCCCTGTGCCGAGGCTTTGATTGCTGCGGGTGTCGCCCGTGTCGTGGCAGCCGTGGAAGACAGCGATCCGCGTGTCGCGGGGCAGGGCTTTGCCAAGTTGCGCGAGGCCGGAATTAAGGTCGTAACCGGTGTCCTCGCAGAGCAGGCGGAACGTGATCTGGCGGGCTTCTTTCTGAAGACCGAACAGGGCCGACCTTTCGTGACCCTCAAGCTGGCCAGCAGTTTTGACGGGCGGATCGCAACCTCGACCGGGCACAGCCAATGGATTACCGGGCCACAGGCGCGCCGCGTTGTCCATGCCATGCGTGCGCGACACGACGCGGTGATGGTCGGAGCGGGTACAGCGCGGGCTGACGATCCCTCACTGACAGTTCGGGATCTTGGCATTGATCATCAGCCCGTGCGCGTTGTGGTTTCGCGCCATATGGATATATCCCTGATGGGGCATTTGGCCCGCACGGCATCAAAGACACCTGTGTGGCTCTGCCATGCGCATCACCCGGATGCCGAGCGCGCGAAAGCCTGGGAAGGATTGGGCGCAAAGCTGATCCCCTGTGCGTTGAAAGATCATCAGGTTGACGCGGTCGATCTGCTCCAACAGTTGGGGCAAGCCGGTCTGACCAGCGTCTTCTGCGAAGGTGGGGCGGCGCTGGCAGCGTCGCTGCTGGCCGAGGATCTGGTGGATGAACTGGTCGGATTTACCGCTGGATTGACCATCGGAGCCGAAGGTCTGGCTGCCGTGGGAACATTGGCTTTAACGACACTGGACGCCGCGCCACGGTTCGAACTGGTTGAAGCGAAAGTGGTGGGTGGGGATATCCTGCACCGTTGGCGCAGGGCGTCTGACTAGGTTTAGCGCCACAAGTGCGCATGTGTCGCAAACACGCCCTGAAGTTTTGACAGAACTCGATTGAACGGACCGGTCGGAGCACAAGTGCCCTGCGCCAGACGTTCAACGGCAACCTCGACCGGGCAGGGTTGCCCTGTGACCGGGTCGAAATAACGAGGGTAATCAATCAAGGTGGCATGGACGAGGCCCATCAACGTCGGTCGTGCGCCTCGCCGGGCGGGAACAGCCCCCAGATCCGTGGTCAGCCCCCAACCCGCATAAAAGGGCGCGCCCAGAGTTGTAACCTTCACGCCGCGTAGCAAAGCCTCGAACCCCAGAAGCGACGTCATGGTCCATACTTCCTGCACGTGCGGCAACAATGATGCGGGGTCTGTTTGGGTTACGACAATGTCTGCAATCGCCTCGGCATCGATCCTGCCTTCGCGCAGACCCGCTTCGACATCGGGGTGGGGTTTGTAAATCAGGATCGCGTCGGGATTGGCATCGCGCACAGTTTTCAGCAGGTCCAGATTGTTGCGGACCGCGCTGGTACCCAACAGGATCGAGGCGTCGTCCTCGACCTGTCCGGGCACAAGAATACGATGGCCTTCGGGCAGGGTGCTGGTCGGATTGCCGGTATTGTATTTGCTCAGGCCGGCGGCCAAAAGGTTTTCGACAAGACGTTCCGCGCGCAGGTCCTGATCCGGCCTCAACGTTTCACGCAAAGTGATCAGCTCTTCCAACTGGCTGGGTTTTGTCGGGTCGTAATAAATTCCGCTCTCGTCCGTCACCAGCGACAATGGCGGGACCAGTGCCGCCCCAAGCCCGCGTGAACGCATGAACCCGTCTTCGACCCGAACCGCCCCTTCGGTGTTCCTTGCCTGGCTGGCCCAGACCATGTGGGGGCGGTCCAGTGTGCCGGGTTGAGATGCCGTAAAGCGCAGCTTTCCATGTTGCCCGAAAAACTGTTGCAGATGCCTGCGTTTCCACAAGCGCATCCCGGATGCCGTCCAGCCGTTCTTGTCCTGTCGCCAGGCGCGGGTCTTTGCCTCTAACGTGTCCAGTACCGTTTCCAGTTCGCACAGCTGATCGCGATAGGGGTCATACCAAGTCGGGTAAAGCAGCATGGCGGCCGCGAACAATTGCGCCCGTGTCAGGCTGCGCTGGCGGTGCGGAACGGGTCTGTCATCCTGCGTCAGGCCCCATCCGGCATAGAAAGGTTGGCCGAACACACGCGGTTTGTGGCCTGCCAGAATTGCCTCGAACCCCAGTTGCGAGGACACGGTGTAGACAGCAACAGCCCCTTCAAGCAACGGCCATGGGCTGATCGGGTCGCTGAACTGCGTTATCCGGTCTGACAGGTCCTGATCGGTAAAATGCCCCTGACGGTGACCCGCCAGTGTTTCAGGATGCGTCTTGATCAGGATGCGCGCGCCGGGGTTTTCCTCCTGCGCCAACACAAGCATTTCAAGAAACCGGGCGCGGTCCGCTCCGCTTGCTGTTACCGACGCATCGCCGACCGTCTGATCAATCACCAGAACATAACCCGGATCGGGTGGTTCAAGATCGAGATCGAAGGCGGAATACTTGCTGAGGTTAAGCTCTCTGATCCGCGTGATCGCGGCGCGGGCACGGTTCAGCAGGGCCGTGTCATCCAGAGGGTGCGTGGCCAGCGCTGTTTCAAGTTCAGACGGCGTGGCGGCATTGAAATGCAGGCCGGAACGATCCAGCAACAGCCCCAAAGGGGGCTCGCCATTCCGGCCCGGGTGCAGAGATCTGAGAAAGGCGTCCTCGACCCGCAGAATCGGGGCAGCGTGTTTTTCAGCAATCTTAAGACCGCGATGTGCTGTCGGGCTGTTGCCCCAGACGCCTACGCAATCGCCTTCTTTCGGAAATCCCAGTCGAATGTCGTAACCCGAAAGCGACAGAATTCGTCTCAGACGTTTCTGGGTCAAAAAGCCGCCGTTATAAACAAACAGCCGATTTTGCCCGCTCCCGGCTGACGTGTCGGGATCGGGCCGCATGCATCAATTGCCGGTTAGCGTGGCAACGTTTGCAACGGGAGTCAAACCGCCTGCGATAAGTGAGATCGACTTGCTCCACTGCGCATAGGGCGCTTCGGTCACGTAGATCGTATCATCGTCCCGGATCACGAAATCGCGTGCAATGAACAGGCCGTTGGGGGCTGTCAAGTTCAGCAGGTAGATCATGCGCTGATCCCCTTTCAGGTCGGCCCGTCCGGTGACACTGCGGGCGACATCCTGACGTTCCTTGCGCAGAATGAAGATACCCGTTGGATCCGAGGACAGCGTCAGCAGACCGCCGACCTGCGCCAAGGCTTCCAGTGCCGACAGATCCTGACTTTCAAACGCCACGCGCGACTGGCCCCCGGTTGCGCCAAGGGCGATATACGATCTGCTGTCCTCTTCCACCAGAATGCGGTCGCCACCGCGCAGGGCGACGTCCAGCTTGGGGTTGCGGAACAGGTCCTCGTACCAGACGGTACCCTTCTGATCGCCCCGGATCAGGGTCACCAGCGCAATGTCAGACGCGACCGAGACTCCGCCCGCTTGGGACAACATACCAAGCAGCGACCGGGTTGGCCGTTCAATCGGATAAATGCCCGGTGCGGCGACCGTGCCCGTCAGCGAGACGGTGGACCCGTCACCAGCGACGCGCCGCACTTCGACCTGCGGGTCCGGCGTTTGTTCCTGAAGCTTGTCTGTGATCAGAACGCGCAGCTGTTCCGGCGTGTTTCCTGCCGCCCGAATCCGGCCTGCGTAGGGAACAAAGATAAATCCGTCGCTGTCGACCTGAACCTCGTTCAACGCGGTCGCAAGACCAGTTTCGCCGGACAGCAGTCCATCGTCGACGTTTTCCCAGATGGTCAACCCCAGCACGTCTCCAGGGCGAACGGTATCTGCGGTCAATGTCTGGGCACTGCTGAAGGAGGAAGAAAAGCCATACTGAGGAATGGCGGACGTCGCGCGTGTGACGTTGTCGTCAACTTCAACGACATATGCGTTGCCCCCGTTTTGAACTGAACCGGCCAGAATTTCGGATTTGTTCGGTCCGGATTTTGGCAGCTGGCACGCGGCCAGCAGGCCAATTGCAGCCACAAGGGACACACCCCGCACCCATCGCCTAGGAGAGACTTTCACCGCCCGATATCCTCAGTCTTTTGTAGTTACGTGCAGACTAGCTGGTAAGTTGCTTAACTTCCAGTCAGACACCACCCGTTTCATTCGACGACTTTCAACTGTGTCGTTCGCGCCTCGTTCGTGTTCAGAACCGATTGGTAGGGGTCGTTGCTGTCCAAAAGCATATCCACGGCGCGGCGCAGCAGCTGACGGCGGCCACGCCTTGAATAGAACCCGCCGGGTACCTGACTGGTTTCCAGAAGAAATTGCCGATAACAGCGATAGGCTTCGGCATCCGGGTGGTGGGGATCGGCGAAAAACGCCGCGATTGGTTGCTGCGAGACGAAATCGGGCTTGTCATAAACCGAACGCCCGAAAATGCGCAATGGAATGCCCCGCCACAAGACCTGCTGTCCGGCGGTGGAATTCACGGTGACGGCCGAATTCGCCTCATCCAGCAATTTGGCCAGTTTGCCGCCCGGCACATAATGAACCCGGTCGCCGATGCCATGTTTTCCGGCTATCTCGCGGGCCCGGCGTCGCAACGGTTCGCGATGGTTTTCCAACGGGTGTTCCTTTACCGCCAGCCTGTGATGGGCAGGCGCGCCCTGCGCAAATCCTTCGATTACCAGCTCAAGAAATTCACACATGCCCGAAAAGCTGGAATGAGCCTGCACCGAGCTGTCATGCCCAAGCTGCAACAGTACCAGATGATAGGGGTATCCGCCCCATCTGACCCGCGCCGTTGCCACACTTCGTTGAAGGCGATGAAAAGGCATCAAAAACAGGCGCTTGAGGTACAATCTGAATTCTTGCGAGACAGGTAATTCCCTGTGTGGTTGAAAGTTGCGGTAGCGACTGTTCAGGGCCATCACGAACCAATGATAAAGGGCACCATAGAAGATATGGTGCCGCATGTCTCCCCAATGCGACGGGGGCGGGGGCGCCTTTCGGTCGGACAGGGCCAAGGCCTGGCGCATTTGCTGAACGTCCAGCGACATCAGCCGGGAATTTCCGTTTGATCCGTCCCGCTCATAAGTCACCCACCATGGGCGCAGATACCCCTCCTCGAATACATGAACGGTAACTCCGCAAGACCGCGCGATTTCGACCGCACGCGCATGTATGGGTCTGGTGTCGCCATATAGAACAATATCCGTGACAGCTTTTTCAGCGATCAAAGAGGACAGTGTTGCGGGCCAGTTTTCCGGTTTGTCCTGAAACGGGATGTAGCTTGCCTTGTCAAACCAGAACGCCTGATCGCCTGCATTGAACCCAACCCGCCAGACCCGAGCCCCCGTGGCGCGCAACATACGCCCCAAGGCCGGGAAAAAAGGTCCGTGCGGGCCCTGAAGGAACAGGAAGACCCGATCATGAGACCTTGAAGGCAGGTGCGGCATCCGAACTGCTCGTATTGTTGTTGTTGCCAAAACTATGCCCGTTTGGTCGGTGTACGGCAAGGCAGGGCTTGCCCGCGCGGCCCGTTGGCCTTACCTCGACGGTGATAGTCAGGCACAGGTTAGGAACTGAGGGTTAACGGAATGTTTACAGGGATAGTCACCGACATGGGCACCGTCGCCGAGCTGGAGCAGCAGGGAGACCTGCGTGCGCGGATCAGGACTGCGTATGACACTGCGGGCATCGATATCGGGGCCTCGATTGCCAGTGACGGTGTGTGTCTGACCGTGATCGCGCTGGGCGACGATTGGTATGACGTCCAGATCAGTGCGGAAACCGTCTCGAAAACCAATCTCGACACCTGGACTGTCGGCAAGCGTGTCAATCTGGAACGCGCGCTGAAGGTTGGTGACGAATTGGGCGGTCACATCGTCTCGGGCCATGTGGATGGCGTAGCCGAGGTGATCGCGATCAGGGAAGACGGCGACAGCACCCGCGTCACCCTGCGCGCGCCAAAGGATCTTGCACGGTTCATCGCGCCCAAAGGATCGGTGGCATTGAATGGCACATCCCTGACGGTCAATGACGTGACAGATTGCGATTTTGGCATCAACTTCATTCCACACACCAAAGAGGTCACCACTTGGGGTGACGTGCAGGTCGGTGACAGGGTCAATCTTGAGATCGATACGCTGGCCCGTTATGTGGCGCGTCTGGCCGAAATGTCCTGATACGATACGTCGCGTCGGAACAGACCTGCGCCGTTTGTGGACTGGTCTTTGTGCCCTCAGTGGTCTATTCCGCCGTTCAAACATGCCATGCGAAAGGCTGCCCAATGAGCTTTGAGACACCCGGCCCGGTCGAGGCCCGGCTGCGCGACGCGATCAGCCCGATCGAAGACATTATTGAAGAGGCGCGTGCGGGCCGGATGTATATTCTGGTCGATCACGAGGATCGCGAAAACGAGGGCGATCTGGTGATTGCTGCCGAGTTCGCCGATGCCGAGGCCATTAACTTTATGGCCACCCATGGCCGTGGCCTGATCTGTCTGCCGATGACAGCAGAACGGGTCGAAGCACTTGGGCTGCCGATGATGGCGGTGAACAACTCGTCCCGGCACGAAACCGCATTCACCGTGTCAATCGAGGCGCGCGAAGGGGTCAGTACCGGAATCTCTGCCGCCGACCGTGCGCTAACCGTGGCGACTGCGATCAACGAGCAAAACACGATGGCTCATATCGCAACGCCCGGCCACGTCTTCCCCTTGCGCGCCAAGCGGGGGGGGGTGCTGGTGCGTGCCGGTCATACCGAGGCTGCCGTTGATATCTCGCGTCTGGCCGGTCTAAACCCCTCGGGCGTGATCTGTGAGATCATGAAACCCGACGGCACCATGGCGCGTCTGCCCGATCTGGTTGAATTTGCGCAAGAGCACAACATGAAGATCGGCACAATCAGTGACCTGATCGCCTATCGGTCGCGCAACGACAATCTGGTGGTTGAAACCTCGCGTCAGATGGTGACGTCAGAATATGGCGGCGAGTGGGAGATGCGGCTGTTCACCGATCAGACCCATGGCATCGAACATGTGGTCATGATCAAGGGCGACATCACCACACCCGAACCGGTGTTGACCCGCACCCATGCTCTGCACGAGGCCCCCGATATTCTGGGTCTTGGTCCGAAATCCTCGCGCGAACTGCCGCGCGCCATGGAAAAGATTGCTGAAGAAGGACGGGGCGTGGTCTGCCTGTTCCGTCAACCGCGCAACTCGCTATATGCGACGGGTGATGAGGGGCCGCGCACCATTAAACAAACCGGTCTGGGGGCCCAGATCCTGTCCAAGATGGGAATTCAGGAACTGGTTCTGCTGACCGACTCGCCAGAAACCGTATATCTGGGGCTTGACGCGTTTGGCCTGTCCATCGTCGGTACCCGTTCGATTTTGAAGGAAGACTGATCATGGCTGCTCAAGACGAACATGGCGTTCTGCCGACACCGACATTTGACAAGCCGGTCAAGCTGCTGATCGTGGCGGCGCCGTTTTATCGTGCGATTGCCGATAACCTGATCACGGGCGCGAAGGCCGAAATCGAAGCCGCGGGCGGAACCTGCGAAGTGGTCGAGGTGCCCGGCGCGCTGGAAATCCCGACCGCCATCGCAATGGCCGACCGTCAGTGCAACTTTGATGGCTACGTCGCGCTGGGCTGCGTCATTCGCGGCGAGACCACGCATTACGAAACCGTTTGCAATGACTCCAGCCGGGCCATCCAGTTGATGGGCCTGCAGGGCCTGTGCATCGGCAATGGCATTCTGACTGTGGAAAACGACGCGCAGGCCGAAGTCCGCGCGAACCCGAAAAAGATGAATAAAGGGGGTGGGGCTGCTGCTGCGGCCTTGCATCTGATCGCGCTCAGCCGTAAGTGGGGCTCTTCCAAAAAGGGCGTTGGTTTCAAACCGCCGTCCGAGTCCATCCTCGTGGCGGGCGACAGCAACGGACCCTCGACAGCATGACCAAGACAGACGCGCCGAAACCGGCCAACCAGAAACGCCTGATGAAATCCGCCGCCCGGCTTTATGCCGTGCAGGCGCTGTTCCAGATGGAACAGTCCGGGCAAACGACCGAAGCTGTCGTGAATGAGTTTCTGGATCACCGTTTTGGCGCTGTCTATGAGGGTGAGGAAATGTTGGACGGTGATATCAGTGTCTTCCGCTCGTTGGTCGACAATGCGGTGAACTATCAGGCGGCCATCGACCAGATGACGGACCGTGCGCTGGTCGCCAAATGGCCGATCGCTCGGATTGACCCGACCTTGCGGGCGCTGTTCCGTGCGGCTGGGGCAGAGCTGACCCAAAGCGACACGCCGCCAAAGGTTGTCATCACTGAATTTGTTGACGTTGCGCGTGCGTTTTTCCCGGAAGGCAAAGAGCCGAAATTCGTCAATGCTGTGCTGGATCATATGGCCCGCGAGGCACAGCCCGAGGCATTCTGACGCCTTTACGAGAACCAGATATGCGCTAACTTGAATGTCATAGCGCAAAGAGGTTCGCCATGCCCAAACTGATCCGCCTTTATATCACGCAAGTTGCCTGGGGCTTTGTCATTTCGGCTGTGTTTGTCGGCGTCCTGTTGGCGCTGAATGTCGCAAACCTGCGCCATCTGATAACCAGTTCGGAAATCGGTCTTATCGCTTTGGTGATGATCTGGTTCATGAACGGCATTGTCTTTGCCGGTGTCCAGTTCGCCTACAAGATCATGAGCATGGCAGAAAAGCCGCAAGGCCCGCGCCGGGGAACACCGGTTTTAGATGATTTGAAACCAGTTGCGATCAAGCAAGAGGCGAGTGTTTCACGCTAATTTTGATGCCAGGCTTTATCACACCAAGCCTCTTATGGGTTCTCTGGCATATCGTGAGATGGTTGCGCCGACATTGACTGTTGCAGCTTCAAAGCAGATGCAGCCGCTGTCACGTTTGTATGCGGTTGATTTCAGCCTATCGCGGATATTCAGAATGGCGTATCTGGGGCCTTGGTCTGAACATATTCCTTCAATATAGCGCTTTGAATAACCTGCTAATAGGAAGGGACTTTGATCATCTTGTCCAAGCGACTAGTTTGACAACATGGCCTCCGTACCACAATTAACCGACTGGATGATTACCGAAGGACGCCGCTCAGGCGACCCCGTGAAAGTAGTTTCTCATTTCTGCTCGTCATTAGTTGACGAAGGCGTTCCACTCTGGCGAGTCAATATTGGTCAGCGGTTCGCCAATCCGTTACTTATTGCATGGGGGATAGTCTGGACCCCTGACCGGACCGACAGCTACGACGTAACTCATGAAACGATGTCGACAGACGGGTATGTTGGCAGCTCATTTGAGTACATTCTGGAGCACAGAAAGCCACTTCATAAAAGTCTGCGACAACTTGATCCAAGGACCGAGCATTCATCGTATCTTGAATTCGCTGAGTCGGGTGGCACAGACTACTATGCCACCCTTATGTATTATGGTGATGGATCTCTGCACGGTTGTACATTTGTTACACAGGACCCAGACGGTTATTCACCGCAACATCTGGAATTGATTGAGGAAGCTCTGCCTGCTCTATCGTCCGCCTTGGAACCCGTCACAATGCGCAAGTCAGCCAAGGGGCTTCTACGAACATATCTTGGTGATGGGCCCTCTGATGCGGTTTGGAATGGGCGGATCAAGCGGGGCGAACGAACGACAGTTGATGCAGTTGTCATGTTTTCTGATTTGCGAGGTTTCACGGCTCTTTCGGAAGCCGCTCCCGAGGTGGATGTTTTTGACGCGCTGAGCGGTTACTTTGATCTGGTTGTGCAATCCGTAGAAGAGAACGGCGGCGATGTTCTCAAGTTTATGGGTGACGGTATTCTCTCGATCTTCACCATCGCAACTCAGGTTGACCACGCCGACCGATGCCGAAAGGCTGCGCAAGCCGCACAAAGTGTATTGGCCGGTTTGACGACGCTCAACAGTCGCCGCGTTGAGGCTAATAAGTCGTCTTTGGATGTAGGAATCGGGATCAATGTTGGGCAAGTCAGCTATGGCAATATCGGCAGTCCGGGAAGGCTTGATTTCACGGTTCTCGGGGGCGCAGTGAACGTTGCCAGTCGCATAGAAGGTCTAACCAAGTCTATCGGTCACAGAGTGCTGGTAACATCAGCGATTGCTGGGACCTCACCTGATCTGTTTTTGCCTTGTGGGGTTCACGAAGTTCGTGGCCTTGCTAATCCAATCGAATTGTTTTCTCTCATCGAAGGATAGCCTTGAACCAGTTTGCATGAATATTCTTGGGGCCAGGGAATGGGTGCTATGTTTCAACAGGAAGGCTGGTACACTAAGTCAGCATTGCTTTTGGAAGAATTGGGCTATCAGAGCGGATTAATTTGATCTGCATGGCATCCAGGCGTGTAAAGACCGACGTTGGTGGTGCTCTGAGCCAATTCAGCAATGTGGCGGGACCACCAAACAACCGTGTGGTTTGATTCCCGAGGACCTGTATATACAGGTGGGCGCCAGGTAATCAGGCCAGGACCTGAACAGAGCCAGCCCCCTCGGAATTGCTTAAGGCCACCAGAATGCTACCTGTCACAAGAAGGGCAGAACCCGCCACGCGCTTAAGTAGGGCGTCTGACGGGTTCGCACAAGGGGTCAGGCATCAACAGTTTCGTGCAATGCCGTGCGCATCTTGCCAAAGTGCTCGTCCCAACCCTTGTCCAGCGCCAGGATCAGGCCAAAGGCATCGGCCCCCTGCGGCAGGCCTTCATGCCGCAGGTCAAGGCGCGTCCCGCCTGCGACGGGTTCCAGGGTCCACTTGACGACGCTCACCGCGTCGCCCATCGGTTTTACGGTGAACGTGTATTCCAGATATTTTGGAGGGTTGGCAACGCGAACCTCACCCCAGATCAACAGGTCGCCGCTTGTTGTGCCAAACATCTCCAGCTTTTGACCCGCGGTCAGAGGATGTTTCGGTTTGTGGAACCATTCCGCCAGGCGATCCGGGTCTGTAAGATAAGCCCAAACCGTTTCCGGCTCGGCCCTCAGATAGATCGATTTCTTCAGAACTGCATCGGTCATTTCGATTTCCTTTCAACAGCTTCCTTGAGAGAGTTGAGGCGATCGTCCCAGAACTGGTCAAAATACCTGAGCCAGTCCAGAACGGGGGCCATTCCCTGTGGTTCAAGACGGTTAATGCGTTCGCGGCCACGGGTTTCGACGGTGATCAAGCCGCCGTCGGATAGCACGGTCAGATGCTTTTTGACCGCGGCCCGGGTCATGTCGAACTGGTCTGTCAACTGCCCGATGGTCATGTCCTGAGACGAAAGCAATTGTACAATGTCCCTACGTGTGGGATCGGCCAGCGCTCGGAACGCGTTTTGAGTTTGGTTATCCATAAGCAACCCCAGAAGAGATACCATTTGGTATCATATTAATGCGATACCTAATGGTGTCATGTCAAGCGCGATGGAGCACTTTACTTTTGTTCACCAATTGTTCACATTTGGGGTATGTTGTTAGATTTGCAGCCCGGACAGAAACTGGCGCGTGGCGTCGCACGCCACCTTGCCGCGCATGGTTTTGTTTCTGTTGAAGAATTCGTTCCGGCACGTGGTTTGCGTGTCGATGTGATGGGGCTGGGTCCCAAAGGTGAGATTTGGGTGATCGAATGCAAATCCAGCCGTGCCGATTATCAATCGGATGCCAAATGGCAGGGCTATTTGGAATGGTGTGATCGATTCTTCTGGGCCGTGGATACCGAGTTTCCGACCGATCTGTTACCTGATGAAACGGGCTTGATCATTGCTGACGCCTATGATGCCGAGATCGTGCGCATGGCGCCCGAGGACAAGCTTGCCCCGGCGCGGCGCAAGAAGATGATCCAGAAATTTGCAACAGATGCAGCACGCCGTCTGCATGCGCTGCGCGATCCGCGCTTGTAAAAGCTCAGCCTTTGACGGCGAGGGCGGCCTGTATCGCGGCGCGGATCTCATCGGCGATTTCTTCGGCTTCCTCGGGGTCGAAATCCATCGGAATCTCGATGCCGTCGGCTTCGATGAACAAGCGTACCATCCCCTGATCGGTCGGACCGATTTGCAGGTTGGCCTGAATATCGCGTTCGGTATTGATGCCCATCTATGCCTCCGAGACTGAGCATTCGTGCTAGCGCGCACGGGGTTGAGAATCAAGTCACCTTTGCGGTCAGATAAGACATGGAAAATGTGGTTCTCAGAACGTTTCGCCCCGATGATGCCGCGTGGCTGGTTGGACAGCACGGGTTACTCTATGCGCGCGACGAAGGATTTGATGACAGCTTTGCCCCATTGGTTGCGCGCATCCTTGAGGAGTTCATTGCCAACAATGACCCGTCCTTTGAAAAAGGCTGGATTGCTGAACGGGCTGGGCAAAGATTGGGTAGCATCTTCTGCGTGCGTGTTGACCAGACAACCGCCAAACTGCGCCTCTTCCTGCTTGTCCCCGAAGCGCGCGGACTTGGGTTGGGGAAACGGCTGTTACAGACCTGTACAGACTTCGCACGCGAGGCTGGATATCGGGAAATGGTTTTGTGGACCCATGAAAGTCATACGGCTGCCTGCGCGCTTTACAGGGCGTTTGGCTGGGAACTGATCGACAGCAAACCGGTGCATTCCTTTGGCGTCGATCTTGTCGAACAAAGCTGGAGAATTAGGCTTTAATCCTCTTGCATTCCCCCGGCGCGTTCGGTACATCGCCCCTCACAAAGTGCCGCCTTAGCTCAGTTGGTTAGAGCGCTGGATTGTGGATCCAGAGGTCCCCTGTTCAAGCCAGGGAGGCGGTACCATTCCCCCCAAATCGACTGTCCGTGTTCGCATCACCAAGCGTATTACAAGCGTAGTGTAGGCTTGAACGCCGGAATTTACGGCGCGCTGTCCTTTAGCGCGCCAGGTTCAGTTTGAACCGCATTTTTGCCCGTTTGGCGGTGGGCAGGTGGCGGTTCAGGCGTTTGTTGATCAGGCCAAATCCCCCGACAATCACCAATGTCAGCAGGATGAAATAGAACGCCAGAATTGGATAGGGGATGAAGGGGTTGAACGTTTTGTCCGCGAAATAGCTGGCGTAATAGAGCGCGTCGCCACGTTGTTGCCAGGCCGGAAAGGCCGAGAAGAAGACCAGCGTGGTGGCATGGAACAGAAAGATCGCTTCGTTCGTATAGGCCGGCCAGGCCAGACGCAGCATGGTGGGCCAGACGATCCGCCGAAACCGCGACCAGCCGGACATGCCATAGGCATCTGCCGCTTCGATATCTCCCTTGGGGATCGAGCGCAGGGCACCGTAAAAAATCTCACCCGAATAGGCTGCGGTGTTCAGGAACAGCACGATCAGCGCCCCCAGCCAGGCCGAGGTGAAGGCGTCGAACATCGGATATGTTTTCTTCAGCGACAGGAAGAAGAAATAGGCAAAGAAGAACTGGATAAAGAGAGGCGAGCCCCGGAACAGAAAGATGAACCATTCGGCAGGTTTGCGCAGCCATTTGTTGGTCGAGGCTTTGCCGACGGCCAGCGCGGTGGCCAGAAAGAACCCGGTCGCCAGCGCCATGACGCCGAAATAGATGTTCCAGATCATGCCCGAGCCGATCAGGGTGAACTGTTCGCACAGGGTGAAATCGGTCTTGGGCAGCAGGCGTTCGCCAAAGCCAAGCGACCGCAGGCCGTAATCCTGAATGGTCTGGATGCAGCTCATGATCGGGCTCCTTGGAAAGGAGATTGCGGGCGCGAGAGAGATTGCTGTGCAATCGCGTGCGGCACCCGGTTGCGGTCTTGAACGCGGATCATCATGCCGTGGTCTCCTTGCGCAGAAGCTCTCCGCCGGAAGTGGCCTGTCCGTGGGACAATCGCCGCATCAGTTTTTCAAGCCCAAGTTCCGAGAAACGGGTCATGCCAAGGTAAAAGATCAGCAGGAACAGGAAATACCACATGCGCCAGTCGCCATGCGGGTATTGCGTGAATTTCGAGGTTTTGGTGCCGCCCAGTTCGCGCGCCCAATACACGATATCTTCGACGCCCAGCAGGAAGAGCAGGGGTGTCGCCTTGATCAGCACCATCCACAGATTGGACAGGCCGGGCAGCGCGTAAACCCACATCTGAGGTACGAGGATTTTCCAGAAGGTCTGGCGGCGATTCATGCCATAAGCTTCGGCCGTTTCCAGTTGCGCATGTGGTACGGCGCGCATTCCGCCGAACAGGACATTGGCCGCGAAAGCACCAAAAACGATAGAGAAGGTGATGACCGCAAGGAAAAACCCATAGGTTTCATGCACCCATTCAGGCGCGGTTCCAAGTGGCAGCTTGGCGGCCTGACAAACGAGGAAGTCATTGCCCTGGCGGATTGGGTCGGTCCAGTCCGGGCACAATATCTTATGCCGCGTCCACTCAAACGCCTGATCCAACGCGATGACGAAGAACAGGAAAAACGCAATGTCGGGCACGCCGCGCACAATCGCGATATATCCTTTGCCCAACCAGCTGAGGGGCGGGAAATGCGAGCGCGCCGCCATGGCTCCAGCAAACCCGAAGCCAAGAGCGACGGGCGCGGTCACAGCCAGCAAGGCCAAAACCTTGATGAAAGACAGGTAGAACGACCAGTGGACGCCATTGGTCAGGTAGCATGAAAACCAGCGGAACGTGCCCAGCGTGTCAGGATCAGCGCAGTACGAGAACATATGGCGTCTTTCCAACGTCTGTTCCGGCTAGGCCGGAAGCGGCCCGGCGCCAAAGCACCGGACCGGGATTGGTCAGGTCTTAGTTGGTGACGACCGAACCGTCAGTACCGTATGTGGCGGTGCCCTCACCGAACCACTTGATCAGCATCTCGTTCAGCGTGCCGTCAGCTTTCATCGAAGTGATGGCTTCGTCGAATTTGCCGCGCAGTTCACCGTCGCTTTCACGCAGGCCCATGCCGACACCGCCGCCCAGCGGAACCGGATCGCCGATAAAGACCAGCTCACCGCCCGATTCCTCGACCAGCGGCACCAGATAGTCGCGGTCGGCCAGAACGGCATCGGCTTCACCGTTACGGACGGCTGCAATGGTTTCTTCCGGGGTCGCGAATTCGACCAGGGTTGCACCGGATTCGGCAACGTGGCCTGCCTGGATCGTGGCGGTTTGCGCAGCAACGACACCGCCGGTTACGTCTGCCGAGTCAGAGGTCGCGACATAGGCCGACGCGGTCGGCGGGTAATAGTCTTGGGTAAAGTCGATGACCTCATCACGTTCGGCTGTGATCGACATACCGGCGATGATGGTGTCGTAGTTGCCCGAGACCAGATTCGGAATGATCGAGTCCCAGTCGTTCTTGACCCATTCACACTCCAGGTTAGCGCGTTTGCATAGCTCGTCGCCGACTTCACGCTCGAACCCGTCGATTTCACCTGCATCGTTGATGAAGTTGTACGGAGGGTAGGCGCCCTCGGTGCCCATGCGGACCGTGTCGGCCATCGCGATACCAGCAGTCAGCGCCAGGGCTGCAGTGGACAGAATCAGGTTTTTCATTGGTTACTCCCCAGTTTTGGTTCTGTTCTAGAAGTTAAGCCGCTTGAGTAGCGGAGAGAAAGCCCCGAAGCCGTTCGGATTCGGGTGACGTAAAGATATCTTCGGGCAAACCTTCTTCCTCGATCAGGCCCTGATGAAGAAATACCACGTGGCTCGAGATATCTGCCGCCATTTTCATGTCATGGGTCACGATGATCATGGTGCGCCCTTCTGCGGCCAGATCCTTGATCACCTTGATCACTTCCTGTTCAAGTTCGGGATCCAGCGCCGAGGTCGGTTCGTCGAACAACAGCGCCTGCGGTTCCATGCACAGCCCCCGCGCGATCGCGGCACGCTGTTGCTGACCGCCGGACAATTGCGCCGGATAGGCGTCGCATTTGTCGCCAATCCCAACTTTCTCAAGGTATTTGCGCGCGCTGTCTTCCACTTCGGCCTTGTCGCGGCCCAGAACGGTCACGGGGGCTTCCATCACATTTTGCAGGATGGTCATATGCGCCCACAGATTGAACTGCTGAAACACCATCGACAGGTTGGTGCGGATGCGCAGAACCTGCTTGGGGTCCGCGGGGCGACGCCCATGGCTATCGCCCGACCATTTGACAGGTTCGCCTTTGAACAGGATTTCGCCCTGCTGGCTGTCTTCCAACAGATTGCAGCAGCGCAGCAAAGTTGATTTTCCTGACCCCGATGACCCGATCAGCGAGACCACGTCGCCGCCATGCGCTGTGATATCCACCCCCTTCAACACTTCCAGATTGCCGAAGCTTTTGTGAAGGTTTTTGATTTCGATGACGGGAGCGATTTCTGTCACGGGCAGTCCAGTAGTTTGTGGTGTTGGTGCGGTAATAGGGCCGAAAAATTTGCTCAATGCAATGCGCAATTCGCAAATTCAGGGTCGGAAACAGCCAAAATGACCAAATGCACCGGACAATTTGGTCATCAGATTATCCGCTGTGCGCATGGCGGTGGCGGGGTCGGTACGGACAGGTACTCCTCCGCCGGGATGTCGACCAAATCCTGAATGTGCAGCGTTTTGCGGTCGTGTTCGGTAAGGCTGTTTATCGCAGCTCGAACTGCGTCTGCGACCTGATCAACGTTTTGGTCGGGTCCGGTAATATAGGGCAGGGTCGGTGTCGGAGAGGTTTTTGCCAGTTCGCGCAGGCTTTCGCCCAGATCGGTATGTTCCTGCAACATCATCCAGGTCAACGCATCCAGCGCGGCGATATCTGCCTTCCCGTCAGAGACCGCCTGCGCCGACAACGCGTGACCGCCTGTCTCCAACAGCGACACAGGATGCAGGTTCTCCCGGGATAGATGCGTGATCGGTGCCGCCCAGCCGGACTGAGACAGCGCTTCGTTATACGCGAAGATACCGTCTGTCATGCCCGCCAGCGTGCGGTTGTCGTCGCGCCGCGCCACAAAGACCGAGCAATAATGCCCGGCAGGACAACCGGGAAGGCCATAATCCGGGGTGCCCACCAGTTGAACCCGACCATGCAAGCGTGTGCGATAGGGCATTCCACAGGTCTGTGCCAGCACCAGATCGGGATCAAGCCAGACCTGCCAAACATCGGCGCCTCGGGTCAGCTGTTCCGGACCATGTCCCAGATGCGTGCGAATCAACGCCCAGAACCGGTCATTGGCGGCCTGAACCTCGGGCATGTCGTACATGCCAAGCATGGCTATCAAGATTTGGCGGCCTTTTGCCGGGCCAAAGCCGAATCCACGTCGCTGACCCCCAGCAGGCTGACAACCAGACGCAGCAGCGAATCCTCCTCACCCGTACGGTGGCCATCAGCCAGCGCCACCGACCACAGCGCCTGAACCACCGCCAGCCGGTTTTCATAAGCGACAGCTTCTTTGATGGCACGGGTAAAACGGACCGTGTCGGGGGCCTCGGCCTCAAGATCTTCGGCACGGGCGCGCAAAGCCGCGCTTTCGAACGGGGACAAACCGTATCGTTCAGCCGAGATGCGGTCGATGCGCGCCATCTCAGAATCAGAATAATCGTTGTCAGATCGTGCCAGACGCACCAGCAGGGCCGTCAGGGCCAGGCGGGCATCATCTTCGACAAGCGGGTCGGGCTTGGGCTGTGTGAGCCTGGAAAGAAAGTCGCTGAACATGGGTAAGATATAGCGGGCGCTTAACTCACATCCAAGCGGCTTTGGACGCGCTCGCGCGCTGCCTGACTGTCATTATAGCTCAGGCCCATGGCAATGCGGGCTTCTTCGACGATCTTTATCTCGCCCTCGTCCGAACTGCCATCTGCCAGAACGATTTCCCACAACGCGTCAAGGGCTGCCAGCCGCTCTTTTAGGTCCGTGGTTTCCCGGATCAGTTTGCCGAACGTATCAGTTTCCGGTGCCGCAGCATGGAGCTTTTCGCAGGTGGCCCGAACCTTGGCCGCCTCAATCGCGTTATGCTGGTAAAGACGAGCCAGTATCTTGTCGATCAGACTGATCTCTTCCAGCTTATAATCGCGATCTGCCTGCGCGACGCGCACCATCAGAGCACCCAGAGCAAGTTCTGCATCCGGGTCCGGCAATTGTTCATGATGAGGCGGTCTGAGCGCCTTAAAGAACCTTTTCAACATAACAAACACCTAGACGACAGGTCGTGATCGGCCAAGCACGAAATGCCGGTCTTGCTATAGTATTGCGTGTGTCCCGCGCTGAACCAGAGCTGCGCGGCACCGGGTACACACCGGCCAACAATCAATCATTGCCCAATATCTATGAGTTTCAATTTGTCCTTAAGAAACAAAGGCCTGCGTTTACCAGGTCAGCGCCTCTTTGGCTGCGTTCTGCAACCAGGCCAGCATCTGGCGATAGGGGACCGGGCCGTAGCTGATCCGCGCGACCCCGAGCTTTGCCAGAGTGGCCGTATCCGGCGTGCCGGGCAGAGCGATGATATTGACCGGCAACGTGGTGGATTCGCAAAGCCGGGCGATCAGGGCTTCGTTCTTTAGCCCGGGGGCAAAGAATCCGCTGGCGCCTGCGTCAGCATAGGCATTGGCACGGGCAATGGCCTCATCCAGCATCGTGTCGTCATGGGTGTCCGCTGCGGCCTTCAGGAAGATATCTGTGCGCGCATTGACATAGCCGGGAATGCTTGCGCGCGCGCAAGCGTCGCACATCGCTTCAACGCGTTTGGCCTGAGTGGCGATATCGTAGAGACCGTCACCACCGATGATCTGGTCTTCAAAGTTGAACCCAACAACACCGCAGTCAAGTGCGCGCCGAACGTTTTGCGCGATCCCTTGCGGGTCTTCGGCATAAGCCCCCTCGAAATCCAGTGTTACCGGCAAATCAATCGCCGCAACGATGCGGCGTACATTGTCCAACGCGGCCTCAAGTGGAATGTTCTGCCCGTCGCCATAGCCCTGCGCCATGGCAACAGGGGCACTGCCGGTCGCGATGGCCTGGGCACCAGCGTCCCGAACGGCGCCAGCGCTGCCAGCGTCCCAGATATTGAACAGAATGACAGGATCGCCCTTCTTGTGAAGGCTGGTAAAGGTCACGGCTTTCTGGGACTGGCTGGTCATCGGAACTCTCCTGTTGTCACGTATCCTACAGCTAACGCTGAGAAAATGACCCGGCCAGAGTTTTTGCACCCAGCCAGGTCAATTTAAGGTGACGGCACAGGCACAGATTGCGTCAGCTTCGCAAAGCACCTGTGACATCCACCGGTTTGAAACCAAGGTCTCAGGCGTCGCCCGCAGCGCCAGAGACGAATTTCGCGCTAAACGCAGATTCGCCCAGACGTTGCAGAAGGCTCAGCTGTGTCTCCAGCCAGGCTTTATGACCTTCTTCTTCCATCAGGATGCGTTCGAACAGTGTACGCGAACCAACATCACCAACTTCGGCCGCCTGTTGCGCTGCATTGGTGTAAAAATCAACGGCCTCACTCTCGTCTTTGAGGTCAGAGGCGAACATCTCTTCCAGTGTGCCTGCTGCGGCCGGGCTTTTCTGAAACGCAAGCTCGGGGGTTCCACCCAGAAACAGGATACGTTCGATAAAGGCGTCAGAATGCACCAGCTCTTCCTGCATCTCGCCCCGCATTTTCTCGGCCAGAATATCAAGGCCCCAGTCGTCCAGAACATGCGCGTGCAACTGGTATTGGTGCGCGGCAGTAAGCTCCATATGAAGCGCTTGCTGAAGGTTGGTGATCGTTGTTGCGTTGCTCATCGGAAATCTCCTGAAACCGTGAAATGCAAAAGCAGAAAACCTGCCTCTCCACACAGTTAAGAGGTCAGCCCCCACGAAACAACGTGGGGTGACAGTCCGACACAGTCAGAGATTAGACCAGCCGCGAGGTGTCTTTCGCGGCCCGCACAAATTCGCGAAACAGCGGATGCGGGTCAAACGGCTTGGACTTCAGTTCCGGGTGGTACTGAACGCCGATGAACCACGGGTGATCCGCCCATTCCACGATTTCGGGCAGACGACCGTCCGGGGACATGCCCGAAAACTTCAGGCCCGCTTTTTCAAGCTTGTCGCGATACTTGATGTCCACTTCATAGCGGTGGCGGTGCCGTTCCTCGATCTGCGTGCCGCCATAAACCTCGGCCACTTTGGATCCATCCGCCAATACTGCGTTGTAAGCCCCAAGGCGCATTGTGCCGCCCTTGTCGTCGCCGACCTTGCGCTCGACCTTGTGGTTGCCCTGTACCCACTCCTTGAGGTGATAGACCACCGGTTCAAACCGTTTCTTCCCGGCCTCATGGTCGAATTCCTCGGACCCGGCTTCGGCGATTCCCGCAGCGTTCCGCGCAGCCTCGATCACCGCCATCTGCATGCCGAGACAAATGCCCAGATAGGGAACCTTGTGCTCGCGCGCATATTGCGCCGCCTTGATCTTGCCTTCGGTGCCACGCTCGCCAAACCCACCGGGGACGAGGATGGCGTGGAAGCCTTCCAGATACGGGGCCGCGTCTTCGGTATCGAAAACCTCGGCATCCACCCACTCGATCTTGACCTTCACGCGGTTGGCCATACCGCCATGGGTCAGCGCCTCGGCAATCGACTTATAGGCGTCCTCAAGCTGCGTATATTTGCCGACAATGGCCACTTTCACTTCGCCCTCGGCGTTGTGGATGCGGTCGCTCACATCTTCCCATTTGGCCAGATCGGGCTTGGGGGCGGGGCTGATCTGGAAGGCATCAAGAACGGCCTGATCCAGCCCCTCGCGGTGATAGGCCAGCGGGGCGTCGTAGATGGTCGACAGGTCCTGCGCTGCGATCACGCTGTCCGGACGCACGTTGCAGAACAGGGCCAGTTTTTCCCGTTCCTTGGTCGGGATCGGCCCTTCGGACCGGCAGACCAGAATATCGGGGGCCAGACCGATCGAACGCAGTTCTTTCACCGAGTGCTGGGTCGGCTTGGTTTTCAACTCACCCGACGCTTTGATGTAGGGCAGCAACGTCAGATGCATAAAGATACACTGGCCGCGCGGTTTGTCCTGACTGAACTGACGGATGGCTTCAAAGAAGGGCAGGCCTTCGATATCGCCCACAGTGCCGCCAATCTCGCACAGCATGAAATCAACCTCATCCTCGCCAATGGCGATGAAATCCTTGATCTCGTTTGTGACGTGCGGGATCACCTGAATGGTCTTGCCAAGGTAATCGCCACGGCGTTCTTTCTCGAGCACGTTCGAATAGATCCGCCCGGAACTGACCGAGTCGGTCTTGCGCGCGGCGACTCCGGTGAACCGTTCGTAGTGGCCAAGGTCCAGATCGGTCTCGGCACCATCATCGGTGACAAACACTTCGCCATGCTCAAAGGGCGACATCGTACCGGGATCGACGTTCAGATAGGGGTCCAGCTTGCGCAGACGCACCGAATAACCGCGGGCTTGCAACAATGCGCCCAATGCTGCCGAAGCCAGCCCTTTGCCCAAGGACGAAACCACACCACCGGTGATGAAAATAAAACGTGCCATAGTTTTTCGGCTGCTCCCGTGAGACGTCAAAATCAGCTGCCCGACGGTTCCGAAAAACCGCTGCATCACGGGACTTCACATATAAAGGATTCGCGCCAAAAGCGCAAGAGAACCGCAAGATGCTGTTGCAGTCCTCTTTCAGGTTTCTAGGTTTTGTGGATCAATCCGCCTGCGGGATCAGTGGCGCGTTGTCGTCCTGTGCCGGCGGCAGAAGATCATCAACCGACGGAATCGCCGGTGTGGTTTCTTCTGTCGAAGCTGGCGCTGGAACACCCAGACGGTCGATTACCGAGCTGCCCGAAGATTTCTGAGCCGCAAGAATGGTCAGCGTGATCGAGGTGACGATGAAACAGGCCGCCAGAATCCAGGTCACCTTGCCCAATGCCGTCGCTGCTGCGCGACCAGCCATGGCACCGCCACCACCCATACCCAGGCCGCCGCCTTCGGACCGCTGCATCAGGACAACGGCGATCAGGCCCAGAGCCAGAAGAAGATGGATGATGAGAACGACGTTTTCCATGGTGGTCCTGTACAGCGTGGCGTGTATCGCGTGGTACTTATGCAAGTTTGCCAGCGGGGGCAAGTCAGGAGTTGGCATCAACTTCTTTGATGTATCCCATCACGTCAAAGGGACTGGACAGTGTGTCGATTTGTGACGCAGGCTGCGGCCATGCCACATGACGATCACGACCACCCGCATGCCCTGTTACCACCTGAACCCGCATTGCGCGTCAAAGCGCTCGAGACGATTTTAACCCGCAAAGGGCTGATCGATCCGGCGGCTCTGGATGAGATTATTGACACTTATCAGAACAGGATCGGGCCGCAAAACGGCGCGCGCGTTGTTGCCAAAGCCTGGAGCGACCCTGCCTTCAAAGCTGCCCTGCTTGAAGACGCCACTCCGGTCGTGGCCGACCTTGGCTATTATGGCCGCCAGGGTGAACATATGGTAGTGGTTGAGAACACACCGGACCGGCACAATATGGTCGTCTGCACGCTGTGCAGCTGTTACCCTTGGCCGCTGCTGGGCATACCGCCCGGATGGTACAAATCCGACGCCTACCGCGCCCGCGCAGTGCGAGAACCGCGCAAGGTGCTGGCCGAATTCGGCGTCACCTTGCCCCAAGACACATCTGTACGGGTTTGGGATTCGACAGCCGAGGTTCGCTATCTCGTCTTGCCCATGCGCCCTGTAGGCACAGACGGGATGAGCGAAGAGGGGCTTGCCGCGCTTGTGACGCGCGACAGCATGATTGGCACGGGCCTTCCAAGGGTGCCCGCATGACCCGCGTTCACGATATGGGAGGACGTTTCGGTGACGGTCCGATAAACCCCGAGACAGAGGATGCGCCGGTCTTTGCCGAAGACTGGCACGCCCGCGCTCTTGCGGTGACACTTGCATCTGGTTTTCTGGGGCAGTGGAACATCGACGTTTCGCGCCACGCGCGCGAACGCCTGTCCCCGAAGGATTACACCCGGTTATCCTATTATGAGAAATGGATATCCGGTCTGACCGATCTGCTGGTCGAAAAGGGTGTTCTGACATTGGATGATCTGCGTGGCGTGAGCGGCGACGAACCGCACCCCTTGGCGGACAGAGCACTCAAGGCGGAAGCGGTGTCCGCTGCGCTGGCCAAAGGCGGGCCTGCGGACAGGCCTTCCAATGTCGCGGCGCTGTATTCTGTGGGGCAAGAGGTTGTCACGGTCCGACCGGCGGCAAATCGCCTCGTGGATGGAGGTCACACGCGCCTGCCTGTCTATGCATCCGGTGCCAGGGGCCGAATCCTGCGCCTGCACGGAACCCATGTTCTGCCCGATTCCAATGCGCATGGGTTGGGTGAGGCGCCAGAGCCGATTTATGCAGTGGTCTTTGCGGCATCAGAACTCTGGGCCGCCCCCGAACATCCCGCTGACCAGGTGGTTCTGGACCTCTGGCAAAGCTACCTGCAACCGGAATGAACGACTGCATCACATACGGAGCCCCCGAGCCGGTTTTTGCTGAGCCCTGGCACGCTCAGGTCTTTGCCGTCACAGTCGCGCTGAACGAGGCCGGGCGGTTCGAATGGGCGGATTGGGCGGCGCGTTTTTCAGCGACATTGAAACGCAACGGGCTTGCCCGGGAACTGGATGGCGGTGACGATTACTTCCACGCATGGCTGGAAACGCTTGAGGCATTGCTGGTCGAACAGGGCGCTGCCATGCCGAAAGATGTGCAGGATCTGCATAAGGCCTGGGAAGAGGCTTACCTGACCACTCCGCACGGACAACCTGTCCACTTACGATGACAGGGTAGGGGGCTCTGCCCCCGCCGCCCGTTCCGGGCGCCTCCCCCGGGATATTTAAAGCCAGATGAAGCAGGGGATCCGCTCTTCATCTGGCTACAAATATCCCCGCCGGAGGCATCGCGCGCCTGCGCGATTTTCCTCTGCGGCGAAATATCGGTTTCCCTGCCGTTTTTGCCCCGCTATATGAGCCGGGTTTGATCACTCAGCACGAAAAGGACCGGATATGGCCAACGTGGTTGTTGTCGGCGCCCAATGGGGCGACGAAGGAAAAGGCAAGATTGTCGACTGGCTCAGCGAAAGGGCGGACGTAATCGCGCGTTTTCAGGGCGGTCACAATGCCGGTCATACGCTGGTGATCGACGGCGAGGTCTATAAGCTGCACGCGCTTCCTTCGGGTGTGGTACGCGGCGGCAAGTTGAGCGTTATTGGCAATGGGGTGGTTCTGGACCCCTGGCATCTGGTCAATGAGATCGCAACCATCCGGGCGCAGGGTGTTGAGATTACGCCCGACACGCTGATGATTGCCGAAAACACACCGTTGATTCTACCGATTCACGGCGAGTTGGATCGTGCGCGCGAGGAAGCTGCGAGCAAAGGCACCAAGATCGGAACAACCGGTCGTGGAATTGGCCCGGCCTATGAAGACAAGGTTGGGCGGCGTTCCGTTCGCGTTGCCGATCTGGCGGACGAAGCCACGCTGGAGGCCCGCGTGGACCGCGCATTGCAACATCACGATCCGTTGCGCAAGGGTCTGGGTATCGAACCGGTTGACCGCGACGCGCTGATTGCCCAGCTCAAAGAGATCGCGCAACAAATTCTGCCGTTTGCGGCACCTGTCTGGAAAGTGCTGAACGAAAAGCGCAAGGCCGGGAAACGCATCCTGTTTGAAGGGGCGCAGGGCGCGCTGCTGGATATCGATTTTGGCACCTATCCCTTTGTGACGTCGTCGAACGTGATTGCGGGGCAGGCGGCAACCGGTGTTGGAATCGGACCGGGCTCGATCAATTTCGTGCTTGGCATTGTTAAGGCCTATACCACCCGCGTTGGAGAAGGGCCGTTCCCGACCGAGTTGGAAGACGCAGACGGTCAGCGTCTGGGTGAACGCGGGCACGAATTCGGCACGACAACCGGCCGCAAGCGCCGCTGCGGCTGGTTCGACGCCTGTCTGGTGCGCCAGACCTGCGCCACCAGCGGCGTGAACGGCATTTCGCTGACAAAGCTGGATGTTCTGGACGGGTTTGAGACCCTTAAGATCTGCACCGGGTATGAGCTGGATGGCGAGCGTTTGGATTACCTTCCGACCGCAGCTGATCAGCAAGCCCGCTGTACCCCGATTTACGAAGAAATGCCGGGGTGGAGCGAATCGACCGAGGGCGCGCGCAGCTGGGCGGATTTACCTGCAAATGCGATCAAATATGTACGTCGGGTCGAAGAACTGATCGAGTGCCCGGTAGCGCTTTTGTCCACCAGCCCGGAGCGGGATGACACCATTCTGGTGACAGACCCCTTTGCCGACTGATGCGCGAGAAACAGAAGACAGGGTTGAGTTACAAGGCACGCCGGCGCTGGTCGCTGGTGATCCTTGTGCTTGGCCTTCCGCTGTACATCATCGCTGTTGTGACGATCGTGAACTTGCTGGGGCGTCCTCCGATTTGGATTGAGTTACTGGTTTATATCGTGCTGGGCATCCTTTGGGCCCTGCCGTTCAAGTTTGTGTTTCGCGGCGTCGGTAAAGAAGACCCCGATCAGTCCTAGCGCTCGTCAGGTACGTGTAAATGACCGGGCCTGCTGAGCACTGCGCAGGATTACGCGCGGTCCTCGGAGGTATTTTGTCGGCTGTCTGGTATCAGTCGAAACGCTCGGGCTTTGTCATTCAGGGCAGGAGTATGGTCCAACGGCAAAAAGCAAAAAGGCCGGGGGTAAACCCGGCCTCGCTTGTGAACCTTCCAGTGTGATCAGCCAACGGCACGCTCGTCATCGGGGCGAAAACCGATCAGGTTGGACGCCGCGAAACGCCCGCCTCCGGCTTTCTCGATCTTGCCATCGCGCAGCAACTGTCCAAAAGAACGCAGGCTTTCTTCGCGATTGAACTCGTCCTGTTTCAGTGAACGCACCTTGTTCATCAGCTGCGGGCGCGAAAACTGCTCCTGACCTTCGATGAAGGACAGATATGCGGCAGCCGCTTCCAGAAGATCAGGCAGCGATTGCGCACCCTGTTCCTGTGCAAACTGTGCGAAACCGCCTTCCTCGGACCCGGTTGCGTCCTGGTCTGCGGTGACACGACGTGGCGAGACCGGGCTTGCGGATGTTCCGTGTTCATCCACCCGCTGCTCGGCCACCAGCTTGAGCGGCGCCGGAGCTTCCGGTGCCGGACGCATGCTGGTTACCTTGATTTCGGGTCGCCGTGGGCTGACCACGGATGCCAGATCGCCGCGATATTCCCGGTCGGCCGCCTCATCCGAGCGTGCCTGACCGTCGCGGTCGGCTTCGGTGGCTGCGACGGCGGTGCGCAGGTGCGAATAGGTTTCGCGCGCATCGCTGCTGCTGGGGTCATCCATATGCTCACCGGTCTTTGCCATCAGGCGCGACATATCCTGATCGGGATCCGCATCGTCCGCCAGTTTTTGGCTCGAACGGCCGGACAGGTGCTGTTCGATCTCGGAAATTTCGGTCAACAGGTGCATTTCGTCGTCTGCCGTCAAAACACCCTGCGCCAGATCGTCCTCGACCGGTTCATCGTCGGATTCAATTGCGACGTCTTCTACGTTGAGGATGTTGGGGGCATCCTCTTCGTCGAAATCGTCTTCGGCAACGTCTGCAAGATCAGCGAACAGAGGCTCGGCGGCGGTCTGATCCGGCACCGGTGTGTCTTCGATCTCGTCGATTTGCAAGGGCTGGGGGGTCAGGGGCGCCTGCAGGTCAACGTCTTCTTCGATCTGAGTTTCAGCAACTTCGGGGATCAGCGCATCAGCTGTCTCAGCCGCTTGTGGTTCCGCGGCCTCCTCGTCAAGCGCCTCGTCAACCGCAGGTGCCGCCAATTCTTCGGTTTCCTGGGCTTCAGGCTCTTTGGGTTCGGCAAAGTCATCCGCGCTGAGAGCACCAGCCTCAAACGCGGCGGCCACAGCATCTACCGGAGGAGCGGATTTGGCCATCAGAGACGAGTCTTCGTCTTCGGAATACTCGGCAGCGGGCACATCGGAATGAGAGACGACCGCGCGAATACGCTGCAGTTTCGCCGCGATGCTGTCAGCAGCCGGGGGCGGGGTGTCTGCGACAGGTTCTGCCTCGGCGAACCCGGTCTGCGCAGGGGTCGGTTGTGGCTGAACATGAGCGGGAGTTTCGGCCACATTGACCGCGGCCGTGTGCGGGGCCGGTTTTTCAGCAGCAACTGGCGCTTCGGTTGTCTGAGTGGCACGCAGCAACAGGCCGGATTCGTTCTGACGGGCTTCGACGCGCTGTGATGCATCACGCCGGGCGATGCGGGTCAGCATTTCGGCATCAGGTTGCGGGGGTTCCGAACCGAAGTACCGGTCATCCGCTGCGAGATCGCGGAAATACTCGGCGATGGCTTTCATCGTTTCAAAGGAATCATCAAATCCTTCCAAAGTGCAGGAGAAGGTTCCATATGAAACGGTTAATACCTTGTTATTCTGTACCATCAGACGCACGTCCTTTACAAACTACGAGAGCCCACTTACCCGGAATCGGGAGCACACGAAGGCTCTGAACTTTATGCATGAACCTATCATTTTGTGGTCTTAATGTGTCCAAATCCGGGAAAAATGGCCAATCTTAGGAAAATCGAGCCAATTGTACGCTCTATCGATCCAATCGGGCTGTTCGGAGGGGGATTTATCGGATCTGGAGACCTGAATCTGGTGCTGAATCGCGTCAATTCGGTCGTTGCCGCCGATGGCGGAGCGGACATTTTGACAGAATCAGGCCGGATTCCCGATGCGGTGATTGGTGACTTCGATTCGCTGAGCAAAGCGACGCAAGCTAAAATTCCCACGGATCGCCTGTTTGCCATCCGCGAACAGGACAGCACCGATTTCGACAAGGCCCTGCGCAATCTGCACGCTCCTCTGGTTCTGGGGGCTGGGTTTCTTGGCGGGCGACTTGATCATCAACTGGCCGTTCTGAACGTTCTGGTCCGGCGGCAGGATCAGGCCTGCATATTGCTGGGCGAACGTGAACTGGTTTTTCATGCGCCGCCAGAGATCAAGCTGCCGGTTGCGCCCGGCGATGTGGTCTCGCTGTTTCCGATGCAGCCGGTGACGGGGCGCAGTACCGGGCTGGAATGGCCGATTGATAATCTGGCCTTTCAGCCGGACGGGCAGGTGGGAACATCCAACCGTGCACTGGCGCCTGTCGAGCTGAACATGGATGGGCCGGGCCTGCTGGTGATGATCCCGCGCGCGGCACTCGATCCGCTTATGCAGGTGTTTCTGTCGGGGCGGACCGGGCGCTGGCCCGCTCGCGCAGAATGACGTACAGGCCTGCGGCAATGGTTATGACGATGCCAACCGCAGCCAATCCATCGGGCAGGTCGCTGAAAATCACCCATCCGATCAGGGTTGCAACCGGGATTTCCAGATATTGCATCGGGGCCAGTGTGGCAGAGGGCGCATAGCGCAGCGACCACGTCATCAGCAGATGCGCGACCGTACCCAACACCCCGATCGCAATCAGCAGCCAGTTCAGATCGCTGGATGGCAGGGTCATCGAGAGCTCCTGAATGTTCATTTGCGTGCCAATCAGAAGGAGCGGTGCCAGAAGGATCGTCGCAAATACGCCGGACACGGCTTGCAACGACACCGGGTCGGTCTCTTTCGCGACTTGCCGGGTGACCAGCATGAACAAGGCAAACACCACGGCAACGATCAGTGGCAGCAACGCAGGTGCACCCACCTCGGCAAAGCTGGGTTGAATGACCAGTAACGTGCCAATGAACCCGACGATGCAGGCAGCAAGACGGCGGGAACCGACCTCTTCCTCCAGAACATATTTGCCCAGCAGCAGCATGATGAATGGCATGACGAAGGCAATTGCAACGGCATCCGCCAATGGCAGGAATTGCAGCGCGCTGAACATGGCTGAAATGCCGATGATATGCAGCAGCGTCCGTAGCAGGGTCAGCCGCAGGATGCGTCCGCGCATCCGCCAGGGTCGCCCGGTCACCGCAACCAGCGGGATCAGGATCACCGCTTGCACCGCGAAACGGACCATGACCAGCAGACCCAGCGGTGTGGTCTCGCCCAACAGCTTCGCCATCGCATCCCCCAAGGGCGCGAGCACGCAGAAACCAAGCATCAAGAAGATGCCAAAGACGGGTCTGTCCTGAGTCATGAGCGCGACGCTAACTGTTTCGCGACGCAGAGGGAAGCGCTGTTGTTAGCGGTCGGGCAGGGGCTGAACCTTGGTGTAATCCGGCCCGATGCAGGTGGGCAAACCATCCTCCAATTTCAGCCATTTCAGCTTTTCTTCATGCGCGACATGCAACGTAGGTTCCAGTGTGTCAGGAGAGTCCAGTGTCGCGACATAAAGGTGCATCACATCCGACATGGCGGTTGAACGGAAGGACATTGGCGTGCCGCAGTGCGGGCAGAAGCTGCGCTCGACACCGGGAGAGGAGTTGAAATGCTTGGGCTCTTCACCGGTCCACCGCCAATGGCCATCCCGAACTCCGAAATACGTTGTCATCGGCGCTGCGCATTGGCGACGGCAACTGTCGCAATGGCAGGTGACGCATGACAGTACCGGAGGGTCGACCTCGAACCGGATCTTGCCGCACAGACAATGTCCACGCATGTCGCCCCTCGCTTTCTGTTTCAGCAATTCGGTACGTTCACAGCCAGACCACCCAGCGACGTTTCCTTGTATTTCTCATGCATGTCATGGCCGGTCTGGCGCATCGTCTCGATCACTGCGTCCAGCGGCACGAAATGCTGACCATCCCCGCGCAAGGCCAGCGAGGCGGCTGAGACCGCTTTGATGGCCCCCAGCCCGTTACGTTCGATACAAGGAACCTGAACCAAACCGGCAACAGGGTCGCAGGTCATGCCCAGATGATGCTCCAGCGCGATCTCAGCGGCATTTTCCACTTGCTCGGGGGTTCCCCCCATCACGGCGCAAAGCCCGGCTGCCGCCATGGCAGCCGCGCTGCCAACTTCGGCCTGACATCCCGCTTCGGCACCCGAGATCGAGGCGTTGTATTTCACCAACCCGCCAATGGCCGCTGCGGTCAGCAGGAAATCTTCGATATGGCTTTCGGACGCGCCCGGTACGTGATCCAGGTAATAGCGCAGAACAGCGGGCAGAACACCTGCGGCCCCGTTGGTGGGCGCGGTGACAACCTGCCCGCCCGCCGCGTTTTCCTCGTTGACCGCCATGGCATAGACGCTCATCCAGTCGTTGATCGTGTGCGGCGCGGTCAGGTTCATGCCGCGCTCGGCCATCAGCGCATCATAGATGCCTTTCGCGCGGCGGCGCACTTTCAAACCGCCCGGAAGGATGCCGTCGGTGGTCAAGCCGCGTTCGATACAGGCGTTCATGACGTCCCACAAACGGGCCGATCCTTTCGCGAAACTGTCGGCGCAGCCCCGCGCGATCTCGTTTGCGCGCTTCATCCCGGCTATGGTCTTGCCACTGGATTTGGCCATCTCAAGCATTTCTGCGGCGGATTTGAACGGGAACGGGACCGGGTCGCCTTCATTGGTGTCTTTCCCCTCGGCCAGTTCTTCCTCGGTCAGGACAAAGCCGCCGCCGATCGAATAATACACCTGCCGCAGGATCACATCGCCCTGCGCGTCGGTGGCCATCAGGATCATCCCGTTAGCGTGCCCGGGCAAATTGTTGTCGTAGTCAAAGATCAGATCCGCCTTGGGATCGAAATGAAGCGTCGGCAGGCCTTCGGGCGTTACGGTGTGCGTGCGTGCGATATCGGCCAGCGCTGCCTCGGCCTTTTCGTTGTCATAGGTGTCGGGAACAAAGCCCGCCAGACCCAGAATGGTCGCCCGATCGGTCGCGTGGCCGACGCCGGTGAAGGCCAGCGAGCCGTGCAGTGAACCTTTCAGACCCGTAAATTCAAAGGGGGACGCGCGCATCATGTCCAGAAAGCGCGCAGCAGCCACCATCGGGCCCATTGTGTGAGATGAAGACGGGCCAATGCCCACTTTGAACATATCGAAGACAGATAGGAACATATCAGATAGCCGAGCCTTCCGGGGGATTAGCGTAAGTAGGGGATGTGAAGGGTGTAACGCCCAAACCTTCCGCAGCGATTGCCGAACGGGTGGCGGGGCATGTCTCAAGGTGCAGAAGCACTTTCTGCAGATGCGGCGTGTCGGCCAGTTGATACCAGCTGCGGTCAGTACTTACAGGGTACAGGGCCATCCAGCGCATCATGCAGGCGACATAATAGGTCAGAACCGATGGGACACCTGCGCGAAACCACTCAGGCCCGCGTTGCGCCAGCGCATCCAGCAACCGCAGGTGCTGCAGCAACCGGGGTCGGATGCCCGCGCGCAGCGTGTCGGCCTGTGAGGCGTCTATGTATTTTTCAGCGTAGAACAGGATGCGCAGATCCGCATGCAACGTGTTGGACGCGAAGAACAGCCATTTCAGAAATCCGGCGCGTTCAGGATCATCCACCGCCGGGGCCAGTTGACCATGGCGCTCTGTCAGCCAAAGCAGGATCGCCGCAGTTTCAAAGATCGGGCCCTGCGGCGTTTCCAGAACCGGGATCAGCCCGTTGGGATTAAGCGACCGATACGCGTCGCTGTCCTGCTCGTTCTGGCGGCGGTCCACCAGCACGGTTTCATAAGCCACGCCCATCTCGTCCAGCGCCAGCCGGATCACCAGCGAGGCGTTGTCAGGGGCATAATGCAGGCGGTACGGGGTCAACATGCGCGCAACTTACAGCGCAAAGATGTGGGTGTAAGACATGATTGCGACTTTTCCGACAGGAAACGCGTAGTCCTGAGACATCTTAACACCTGTCGGATCGCAAAATGGGGTCGCAGTCGTCTGACGCATTCCCTATAACTCCGTCAGAATAAACTGGGAAAGCTGCCATGACCAGAGATCTGTCGCCAATCGACACCGCGAAATACGTTGCCGCGTTCCGTGCCGCCGACATGGTCGAAGACGGGATGCGCGTCGGTCTTGGCACAGGATCGACAGCCGCCTGGCTGGTGCGCCGCCTGGGCGAACGGGTGCGCGAAGAAGGCCTGCGGATCAAGGGTGTTCCAACCTCGACCCGCACGGCGCAGCTTGCCCGCGAGGTTGGCATCGACGTCATCTCATTGGATCAGGCCGGTTGGCTGGACATGACCATCGACGGCGCGGATGAGTTCGATCAGGACCTGAACCTGATCAAGGGGGGCGGCGGTGCGCATCTGCAGGAAAAGATTGTGGCCACCGCCAGTGACCAGATGATCGTCATCGCCGATGCAGGCAAAGAAGTTGAAACTCTGGGGGCCTTTCCGCTGCCTGTCGAGGTCATTCCCTTTGGCTGGCAGACAACGCGCACATTGATCGAGGAAGCGCTGGATACGATGGATGTGCTTGGGACATCTTCGGCGCTGCGCATGAATGGCGAGGCTCCGTTTGTGACCGATGAGGGCAACCACATCCTTGACCTGCACCTCAAGCGCATCGGCAACCCGCGCCAGATGGCGCTGATCCTGAACCAGGTGCCCGGTGTTGTGGAAAATGGCCTGTTCATCGACATCTGCGACAAGGTCGTGATCGGCCATGGCGATGGCCGGGTCGAGCTGCGGGATATCAACGCGGGTACGGTCGCAATGGATCAGCTGCTCAGCGGATCGCGCGATAACCTGTTTTCCGATTTTTCGGACTGAGTATCGTGCAGGTCCCTCCGGCAAGTGGCTATGAAAGTTCGAATTTTCCGCGCCGGGGGTTGGCACAGGGTTTTTTACGCCCAGATATCCAGAGAATTTTGCAAGTTGAATGAAGGAACCCGGCATGAGCTTTGACTATGATCTTTTTGTCATCGGCGGAGGTTCGGGCGGGGTCCGCGCGGCGCGTGTTGCGGCGGGCGAAACCGGTGCCAAGGTCGCGCTGGCCGAAGAAGACCGGTATGGCGGCACCTGTGTGATCCGGGGCTGCGTGCCAAAGAAGCTGATGGTCTTTGCCAGCGAATACTCGGGCATGGTCGGGGATGCGCAGGCCTATGGCTGGGACATTCAGCCCGGCGCGTTCAACTGGAACACTTTCCACGGCAAGCTGGTGGCCGAGCTTGATCGGTTGGAAGGGATATATCGCAATATCCTGAAGAACAACGGCGTCGAAAGCTTTGACCAGCGTGCGCGCCTTGTGGATGCCCACACGGTCGAGCTGGCCGACGGAACCCGCAAAACGGCCAAACACATTCTGGTCGCCACCGGCGGTCGCCCGGTTGTTCCGGATTTCCCGGGCTCGGAACTGGCGATTACGTCGAACGAGATATTCCACCTGGACAAGCTGCCTGAAAGCATCCTGATCGTAGGGGGCGGTTATATCGCCTGTGAATTTGCCGGGATCATGAACGGGCTGGGGGTCAGGACGACTCAGTTCTATCGCGGCGCACAGATCCTTCGGGGGTTTGATGACGAGGCGCGTGGACTGATCAGCGAAGAAATGTGTCAGAACGGCATCGACCTGCATCTGGGCACCAATGTGCTCGAGATGAAAAAGCAGGGCGACAAGATCTGGGTCAAGGCCACCAACGGCTCCGAGCAGAGTTTTGATGTGGTAATGTATGCCACGGGCCGTGCGCCGAATGCCGATAACCTTGGGCTGGAGGCTTTGGGCGTTGAACGCGGCCGTAAGGGCGAGATCATCGTGGATGAATACAGCCAGACCGCTGTGCCTTCGATCTTTGCCATTGGCGATGTGACGGACCGGGTGAACCTGACACCGGTTGCGATCCGCGAGGGGATGGCCTTTGTGGAAACCGTGTTCAAGGGCAATCCGACACCGGTGGATCACGACTTGATTCCGACCGCGATCTTCACTCAGCCTGAGATGGGAACTGTCGGCCTCAGCGAAGAAGAGGCAGCAGAACAGGAACCGATCGAGGTCTATGCCACATCTTTCAAGCCGATGCAGAAATCCTTTGCTGGCGGCACGCAGCGGGTACTGATGAAACTCATCGTCTCTCAGGCCACGCGCAAGGTGCTGGGTTGCCATATTGTCGCCCCCGGTGCCGGCGAGATGATCCAGCTGGCGGGAATCGCTGTAAAGATGGGCGCGACCAAGGAAGATTTTGACCGAACGGTTGCAGTTCACCCGGTCATGGCCGAAGAACTGGTGACAATGCGGCAACCTGTGCGCACGGCTTGATTTGCAAGCGCGCGCACACACGTTACAAGGGAACCCGTGATCACACGGTCCAAAACGAAGGAAAAGATACATATGGCGGGCAATAGCGGAGGCCCCTGGGGGGGCGGAGGCTCATCCGGTGGCGGAGGAAATCGGGGTAACAACGGGGACGGGCGCAAGCCCCCCGAAAGCGATGGCCCGCATATCCCCGAGATCGACGAACTGATGAAAAAAGGCCAGGAACAGCTGCGCGTCCTCATGGGCGGCCGTGGCGGCGGTGGCCGTGGTACCAATGGCTCGGGTGGCGGTGGTGGCCCGGCCTTTACCAAAGGCACCCTGCTGCTGGGTGGCGTCGCCGCTCTGGTGATGTGGGGCGTGGCCAGCGCCTATACGGTCAAACCCGAAGAGCAATCAGTTGAACTGCTGTTTGGCCGCTTCTCGGGGATCGGTACAGAAGGTCTCAACTTTGCCCCATGGCCGGTTGTGACGGCCGAAGTTATTCCGGTGAAGGTCGAACAGACGGAAACCATCGGCTCGGGTGGTCGTGGAAGCGATGCGGGTCTGATGCTGACGGGCGATGAAAACATCGTCGATATCGATTTTCAGGTGGTCTGGAACATCTCGAATCCGGCAGATTTCCTCTTCAACCTGCGTGATCCCAGACAAACGATTCAGGCGGTTTCGGAATCCGCGATGCGCGAAATTATCGCGCAGTCTTCGCTTGCGCCGATCCTGAACCGCGACCGTGCGGTTATCGCTGAACGGCTTGAGGAACTGATCCAATCCACGCTCGACAGCTATAGTTCAGGCATCAATATTGTTCGTGTGAACTTTGATGGTGCCGACCCGCCAGAACCGGTCAAGGACGCATTCCGCGAAGTTCAGTCAGCGGGTCAGGAACGTGACCGGCTTGAAAAGCAGGCTGATGCCTATGCCAACCGGGTTCTCGCCGGTGCCCGTGGTGAAGCGGCGCAGGTTCTGGAAGAAGCCGAAGCCTATCGCGCCCAGGTCGTGAATGAGGCACAGGGTGAGGCCAGCCGCTTCAGCGCGGTTTTGGCGGAATACGCCAAAGCGCCGGACGTGACGCGCAAGCGTCTGTATCTTGAGCGGATGGAGCAGGTTCTTGGCGACGTAAACAAGATCATTCTGGATGAGAATGCCGGTGGGCAGGGGCAGGGCGTTGTCCCGTATCTGCCGCTGAACGAATTGCGCCGCAACTCGGGCGAGGGGAACTAAAAGATGCGTAAATCAACTTTTGTTCTGCCTGTCATTTTTGTTCTTGTGGTGGCTGCGCTATCGTCGATCTTCATCGTCGACGAACGGGAAAAAGCACTGGTTCTGCAATTCGGTCGCGTCATTGATGTCAAGGAAGATCCGGGTCTTGCGTTCAAGATTCCGGTCATTCAGGAAGTCGTCCGCTATGACGACCGTATTCTGAGCCGCGAGGTCGGACCACTGGAGGTGACACCTCTGGATGACCGTCGTCTGGTGGTTGACGCGTTTGCACGCTATCGGATTACCGACGTGCGCCAGTTCCGCGAAGCGGTGGGTGCGGGCGGTATCGATACCGCAGAACAGCGGCTGGATTCCATTTTGCGGGCGAAAACGCGCGAAGTTCTGGGTTCCGTCAGCTCGAACGATATCCTCAGCTCGGATCGGGCGGCGCTGATGCTGCGCATCCGCAATGGGGCCATTACCGAAGCGCGTGATCTGGGGCTCGAGGTGATCGACGTCCGGCTCAAACGCACTGACCTGCCGCAAGCCAACCTCGAAGCCACCTTTGCGCGTATGCGTGCCGAACGCGAGCGTGAAGCGGCAGATGAAGTGGCCCGTGGTGAGGAAGCTGCACAGCGTATCCGCGCGCAAGCCGATCGTACAGTGGTGGAACTGGTGTCGGATGCCCGCCGCGAATCTGAAATTGTTCGTGGTGAGGCCGACGCCGAACGCAACGCGATCTTTGCGGATGCCTACGGAGCAGACCCCGAGTTCTTTGAGTTCTACCGCTCTCTGTCAGCCTATGAAAATGCGCTTCAGGGCGGAAACAGCTCGTTGGTGCTAAGCCCGGATTCGGACTTCTTCAACTACCTCAGTTCGCCATCAGGTCGGCGGGCACCGGTGGCGGCGCCGTCCGAATGATGGGCATGATCCTTCTGGCCTTCGGGCTGGTACTGATTGTCGAGGGGCTGGCCTATGCGCTGGCCCCTTCGCTTATCGAGCGGATGCTGGAGGCGTTGCGCGCCATGCCCGAACAGGCCCGGCGTCTGGCCGGGTTGCTTTGTGTTATCAGCGGTTTGATCCTGCTCTGGGGAGCATATCAACTGGGCTTTTGACGGGGCGGTTTCACGTGCGGGTTATTTCCCTGCGATCCCGAGTTGCTCACCGGGTTAAACTGACTACATTGGAAACTAAGAAAGGCCGAAACAGGCCTTGGCAAGATTGTCGACAAGGAGAGCTCAAGTGCAGGCGAAAGCGCGCAGTTTATCCGTCCGGTGGGACGACGTGAGTGTTTGGATGCGGCTGTTGTGGCTGGCCTTTGCCGGTACGCTGCTTGTGCTGGCGCAGTCGGTTTCCGCTCAGGCCAGAGGTGAAAGCCTGGCGCCCTTGGCCGAAAAGATCAGCCCGGCCGTGGTGAACATCACCACAAGCACCCTGATCGAAGGTCAGACAGGTCCGCAGGGTATCGTGCCCGAGGGGTCTCCGTTCGAGGATTTCTTTCGCGATTTTCAGGATCGCAATGGCGGCAATGACAACAGCCCGCCCCGACGCAGCAACGCCCTTGGGTCGGGTTTTGTGATCTCTGAAGATGGCTTCATTGTCACCAACAATCACGTCATTGCGGAAGCTGATGAAATCCTTGTGGAATTCTTCCCCGGCGACGGGCAGCCCAAAAAAGAACTGGTGGCCAAAGTCATCGGAACCGATGAGAAAACCGATATTGCACTGCTCAAGGTCGAAGCGTCCGGCCCCTTGAAATACGTGCAATTTGGCGACAGCGACGTGGCGCGTGTGGGGGACTGGGTGATTGCCATGGGCAACCCGCTGGGCCAGGGCTTTTCTGTATCCGCTGGTATCGTATCGGCCCGCAACCGGGCGCTCAGCGGATCATATGACGATTACATCCAGACAGATGCGGCGATCAACCGGGGCAACTCGGGCGGTCCATTGTTCAACATGGACGGCGAAGTGATCGGCGTGAACACAGCCATCCTGTCACCCAACGGTGGCTCGATCGGCATCGGCTTTTCGATGGCATCAAACGTGGTGGTGAAGGTCGTCGATCAGCTGCGCGAATTTGGCGAAACCCGGCGCGGCTGGCTGGGTGTCCGCATTCAGGACGTGACCGAAGACATGGCCGAGGCCATGGGGCTGGAGAAACCCGGCGGCGCGCTGATCAGCGATGTCCCAGAAGGCCCCGCCCAGGAGGCCGGTCTGAAAGCGGGCGACGTGATCATCAGCTTTGACGGCGTCGAAGTCGAAGACACCCGAGGTCTGGTCCGTCAGGTCGGCGAAACAGAAGTCGGCAAAGCCGTTCGGGTCATTGTGCACCGCGATGGCGGCACACAGACAATTCTGGTCACGCTGGGACGCCGCGAAGACGCAGAAAGCAAAGAAGATGACGAAGAAGAAACGCAGGATGCTCCGGTCGAAGAAAACGCCGATATTCTCGGGCTGACCATCTCCCCGCTCACAGATACGCTGCGTGCGGATATGGGATTGGATGCAGATGCCCAAGGTCTGGTGATTTCGAATGTCGATGAAGCGTCTGAGGCTTACGCGAAAGGGTTGCGTGCGGGTGACCTGATCACGGAAGCGGGTCAGCAAAAGGTGGAAACCATCGCGGACCTGGAAGCCCGAATGGACCAATCGCGAGAGGCTGGGCGGAAATCCCTGCTGCTTTTGGTCCGCAGGGGGGGCGAGCCGCGATTTGTGGCGCTAAGCCTGGAAGAGTGATTTGAATAGGCCGGGACAAGCGCCCGGCCTTTTTCATTGCCTGAACACCTGAAGAGGCATGCAGAAAGAAAATGAGCCATACGCAGTAATTGCGTATGGCTCAGATACAGGGAGAGATCAGTGGACAGATATCGGGGATGATTCTCTGACCTCCTACGGTAACAACTTCACCTTAGGTCAACACAAACCCTCTCGTATGTGAACCAGATCACACTGGTTCAGATAAGTTCGGAATCGGCCAGTTCCCGCAAAGCATCGAAATCCTGAATCAGCAATCCGCCGCGCGAGGATTCGACAATATTGTCGCGTTTCCAGATCGAGATTGTCTTGGAAACGGCCTCGCGCGTGGCCCCGACAAATTCGGCAAGTTCGCTCTGCGACAGGGTGATGCGCTGCGTTGGGTCGTCCTGCAATTCCGACAGATGCAGCAGCTTTCGGGCCAGTCGAATGGGCATGGGCAAAAAGACCTGCTCGTTCAGCTGCAACCCCATCCATCGCATCCGCAGCCCGGCCAACCGGATCAGATCCACGGCAAGGTCAGGCTGTTTTCTGATCTGGTTCATGACGTCATTGCGACGCACACGCAGGACGCGCGATGGCTCGGCCGCCGCAATGGTTGCCGTGCGCGGGCCGTTGTCAAACAGAGCGATCTCGCCAAAAACTTCACCTGGGCGCATCAGCGTCAATGTCAGCTTTCGACCGCTCATCGCCAGAAAGGACACTTCAAGCGTGCCTTCCAGAATGGCATAGAGCGAATCCCCTTCATCGCCTTGTTCGAAAAGGGTTTCTCCTTGAGCCAGCGAGATGTCGGTCGCTTGCGCCGAAAGCATCTCTCTAAGCCCGTCGGAGGCTTCGGAAAGGAAGCCGCTGGTGGGAAAGGCCGTCATGTATACACCGATCTTGGGCAAGGTGTGAGTGTGGGTGGTGATACAACTTCCCATAGCTCGGCGGCTAAGCCAAGAATTTTGTTTGTTTTTGCAGGTATGGCGACGTCAGGGCAGTTATTTCTGTTCCGGGTCGTCCATGTAGCGTTGCAAGATGCTGAATTGCAGCATCAGGAAGGCCATCAGCGCGATGGGAAATCCGAAGGTTTCGATCTTGACCCAAAGGTCGGTCGACATGGTGCGCCAGACAAACTCGTTTGCGGCGGCCAGAACAGCGAAACAGGCGCATAGGCGGCGCGTCAGAATCATCCAGCCCTCGTGCTTCATCGGCAGCATTTCATCCAATACGTAGGCCAGATAAGATTTCTTTTGCAGCAAGCCGATGCCAAGGATCAGGGCGAACAGGCCATAGACAAGCGTGGTTTTCATCTTGAAAAACCGCTCGTCATTGAACCATGCGGTCAGGCCGCCAAAGAAAATGACCATGAAGGCCGTGAAAATCTGCATCCGGCTAAGCTGGCCGGTGAGGTACCACAGGATACCCATTGCCCCCAGCATCAGGGGGACGAAGATAATCGTGGCGATGATAAAGCCGGAATATTCGGTACCACCGATCAGAAAGCTGTCATCACGCAAGCGCAGGTAGATGAAGAAGAAGGCCAGCGGCGGGCCAAGCTCCAGCACCTGTTTCAGAAATGGGTTGATGTCTTTTTTGCCTGTCATCGGTATGTCCTGCTGCTTACCCGCCCATTTCAACTATTACTGCGCCGAGTGCAATCAATGCCATCAATGCAATGCGTCTTGGGCCAACGGTCTCCTTCAGGACAAGCCAGCCGATCAGCGCCGCAAAGACGGTTGAGGTTTCGCGCAGCACGGCGGCTTCGCCGACTTTGTCCAGCCGCGTGGCCAGCATGATCGACCCAAAGGACAAAGGCGCGATGATGCCGCCGGCCAGACCCCGCAGCATCAGTGGGCCGGGCGCAGGGCGATGTGTCATCGCGCGCCATCTGAGGAAGGCGTAGACCGGCATCGCCGCGCCGTCGATCATGAAGAACCAGGCCAGAAATGTGAACGGGTCGGCGGTGGCGCGTATGCCATAGGCGTCATAGGTGGTGTAAAGGGCGACAAACAGCCCCGTGATGATCGCCAGGACCAGCGCAATCCCCAGCGTGTCCCGGTTGGTTTCAAGAAACCGGAAATTATAGGCGGCCAGGCCGAATATCCCGGCCAGCAGGGTTGCGACGCCCAGCCACTGCACGGTCGAGAATGTTTCTCCGAACAGAAGATAGGCACCGATGACAGTGAACAGCGGACCCGTACCACGCACCACCGGATAGACGACCGTGTAAGAACCCTTGGTGTACGCCGCGGCCTGCAGCGTCTTGTAGGCAATGTGGATCAGCCAGGCGAGGGCGAAGATCGGCCACATATGAGGTTCAGGCCAGGGCACCACGAAAAAGGCAAACGGGGCGGCCATCAGACCATAGCTGGCGTCAATAGCGCCGCGGGACAGCCATGGATCATGACGGCCTTTCTGCAGCGCTCCGAACGCGGCGTGCAGGAAAGCGGCCATCAACGCCAGTGCCAGCGCCAGTTGGTGACCGGCTTCGGTGCCTTCAAGTGAGATCAGCCAGTCGCTCAAATACGCAGACCTTTTGTAGGGCGGAGAGGGGTGGGGGCTGTCTGCCCCCACACCCCCAAGGATATTTGGGGCCAGATGAAGTGGCGGATCAGCCCTTGTCGAGCCCGGTCAGGGCGGCGGCGAATTCTTCGGGATCGAAGGGGGCAAGGTCATCGATCTGTTCTCCCACCCCGATAGCGTGGATCGGCAGGCCGAACTTGTCGGCCAGCGCGACCAGCACACCGCCCTTGGCGGTTCCGTCCAGCTTGGTCATGATCAGGCCCGAGACATCGGCCAGCTTGCGAAAGGTTTCCACCTGGCTCAGCGCGTTCTGACCTGTGGTGGCGTCAAGGACCAGCAAGGTGTTGTGCGGTGCGGTCTCGTCAACCTTGCGGATGACGCGGACGATCTTGGCAAGTTCCTCCATCAGGTCGGTGCGGTTTTGCAGGCGTCCGGCGGTATCGATCATCAGCAGATCCGCGCCTTCGGCCTGAGCCCGGGTCAGCGCGTCAAAGGCGAGGCTGGCGGGGTCCGAGCCCTCGGGCGCGGTCAGAACCGGAACCCCGGCGCGATCGCCCCAGACTTGCAATTGTTCGACGGCCGCCGCGCGAAAGGTGTCACCGGCGGCGATGACGACTTTTTTGCCAGCCTGCTTGAACTGGCTGGCCAGTTTGCCGATGGTCGTGGTCTTGCCCGAGCCGTTGACGCCGACGACCAGCACCACTTGCGGGCGTTTGGGATAGATCGGCAGGGGCCTGGCCACGGGCTCCATCACGCGGGCCACTTCCTGCGCCAGCAACTGTTTGATTTCCCGGGTCGAGAGTTTGCGCCCAAAGCGCCCCTCGGCCATGTTCGAGGTGACACGCAGGGCGGTGTCGACGCCCATGTCAGAAGCGATCAGCAGCTCTTCGAGTTGCTCGAGCATGTCGTCATCCAGCGTGCGGCGTATTTCTGTGGCAGCGCTGCCACGGCTGAACAAGCGGTTCAGGATGCCTTTGGATTCAGGGACTTCTGGTGGCGGGGCAGCTGGTGTGGGATCCGCCGGGGCGGGGGCAGGTTGTTCAGCCGGTTCCTGCGCCGGTTCAGGGGTCGGGATTTCGGGAACCGGTTGCGGTTCGGGCTCAGGTTCGGGGAGGACAGGGTCGGGAACGGCGGTTTCCTCGCCACCATCCTCGACGATGGCGTCCAGCCCCTGTTCGAGGCGGGATGAGGATTTGAACAGCTTGTCCTTTAGCTTTGAGAAAAACGCCATATTTGGTCTCCGCAGGTGTTCCTTTCACCTAATGCGGATTTGCGGCAGTTGCAAAGGGTCACGCAAAAGCAAAGACGAAACCAAATTGCGCGCCCCAGTAGAGCGGCCAGATCAGATAGGGCGTCAGCTTGTGGGCGGGGTGGTTCGCAGGCAGCAGGAACTTTTCCGTAGCAAGGATCAGATCGGACGCGATGAAGGCGATTGCAGCCGGGAATGCCCATCGCAAGGCACTTGTCTGGGGCAGCGCCAGCACGGTGATCCCCATGCCAAGGATGATCGGGATATAGGCCAGAACAGGGCCTTTCAGGTCTCCGGCGCGGGGGGCAAGCAGTGTGGCCATGACAATGCCCAGAATGACCAGAGACCACACGATCGCGGGGGCATCCCAGATCAGGCTGGCGGAGCTGGCAGGATGCGACAGGAACAGGGCGATATAGGCCAGATGCCCGGCGGCAAAAGCGGCAATGCCGGCCATGAACGTGGCATCCGTTTCACGCGACAACAGCGCGTCCCCGGTTGCGCACAGGGCAAGCGCAGCGGCAAGCATCCATGGGCTGCCCTGCAGAACCGCAATGACTGCCAGCGCGGCGACCGAGGAGGTTTTCAGCACAGTGCGCAAGGAACTGGCTGGTCGGGCCGTCAGGGGCAGGTATCCCAATGCGCAGCCAAGGGCGATCCAGAAGAGAAAGGTTGTCATGTCACCTCACCGCGGTTTTCGAATACCTTCATCCCGAGCGCGGCATATAATCAAGCGCTTACGTTGAGTTAAGCGTGTTTCCCCAAGCCCTGGCCAAAGGGTGAATGGCATAGCGGGATCGCATCTGACACAATGGGCGTATGTTCCGAGCGCTGATGATTCTCGCCTGCTTTGCCGCACCGCCCGCTGCGGCCCAGACCCCTTTGTCCGGCCCCGAATTCGACACCTATACGCAGGGCAAGACCCTGTTTTACGGTTTCGAAGGGCAGGTTTACGGGGTCGAACGCTATTTGCCCAACCGCCGCGTGATCTGGTCATTTCTGGATGGCGATTGCAAGGAAGGTGTATGGTATCAGCAGGAAGAGCAGATTTGTTTCATCTACGAAGACCGGTTTGATCCGCAATGCTGGGTCTTTACGCGATCCGGCGGTGGCCTTGTCGCGCAGTTTGAAGGCGACCCGCAGGCGACCGAACTGTACGAGGCGGAAGATATCGGGGAAGAAATGGTGTGTTATGGCCCCGACGTCGGTGTCTGACTAGGTCACCCGAAGCTCATCATAGCTGAGCATGACATGCTGCTGATATGCAGGTCTTTCTGTCAGCTTATCGTAATAGCGCCGCAGGTTGGGCAGGACCGCGCGGGATATCGCGATGTCGTAATAGCGATAAAGGATATGTCCCAGCTGAATATCGGCCAGCGTCAGATCGGGCCCGCACAGGTAGGTGTTTTCTGACAGCCGGGTATCGGCAAGTACCAGTTTGCTATCCAGCGCGGCAACGGCCTGCTCAATCGCGTTTTGGTCCTGCTCTGCCGGGGCGGTCCGGACAACCTGCCAGAACACGGGCACCGTGAAATCCATCGCAACGTTGATCTTGGCCCATTCCGCCCATTTGTCGATTTCAGCCCGTTGGACCGGGTCGCGTGGCCAGAACGCATTCCCGCCATAGGCATTCGCCAGGTAGCGCAGGATTGCGCCGGTTTCCCACAGCGGTGGGTGATCGCCATCCTGTAGCACTGGGATGGTGCCGTTCGGGTTCAGCTTGCGAAAGGCATCGGTGTCCAGCCCGCCGAATCTGTGCCCTGCATCGTGGCGGTGAAAGCGCAGATCCATCTCTCCGACGCACCACATCAGGGCCTGAACATTCGATGACGTTTTGCGGCCCCAGATTGTCAGCATGGCTTAGAACAACGATCCTTGATCTGGTGTATCCGGTTTGGATTTCCGGTTGGTCTGCTTTGCGGCTGTCCCGGTGCCAAGAATGCCATCGGCGAATTCGATGTCCAGCACCGTGTGTTTTGCGGCCTCGGCCTTGGTCGTGATGACATTCCCATCTGCGCGAACCACGGCATATCCGCGTTCCAGCGTCGCCTTGTAGCTGAGCGTTTCGCGCAGGCGGTCTGTGGCCTCAAGCTGATGTTTCAGACGATCCAGCCGCGTGGTCTGCGCCGCGTTCATCCGGTCACCAAGCCGGGCAAGGTTTTGCGCGTGCTGGCCGATCTCGCGTTGAATTGGGCGCAGGGACAGGCGCGACGACAGGTTGCGCAGTGATTCCTGCCGGGCCGAGACCAGACCGCGCAGAGTTGACGGGCGCAGATGGGCTGACAGTTCCACAACTTGCAGGCGGCGGTTTTGCACTCCTCGCGTCAAAGCCGGGGTCAGGCGATCCGCAATCAAATCAAGGCGTTGCCGGGGGGAGTTCAACAGGCTGTCCGGGCGCGGCAGGGCGCGGGACAAATCGCGCAGCCTTTGCGAACGGCGCTGCACCGCGTCCGTTGCCGCGCGCGACAAGCGGGCGCCTTGCTCGCCGGTCCAGGCGAGCAGTTCGATGCGGACCGGCACGGCCAGCTCTGCCGCAGCTGTGGGTGTTGGCGCGCGGCGGTCCGAGACAAAATCGATCAGGGTCGTGTCGGTTTCATGCCCGACGGCCGAAATCAGCGGTATGTCCGATGCGGCGGCGGCGCGCGCGACACTCTCTTCGTTGAAGCCCCAAAGATCTTCGATCGACCCACCGCCACGGGCCACGATGATCAGGTCAGGACGGGGCAGCGCGCCACCGGGTGTCAACTGGTTGAACCCTTCGATGGCGCGGGTAACCTCGGGGGCGCAGTTTGCACCCTGCACGGCCACCGGCCAGATCAGCACCTTGCGCGGGAACCTGTCCCGAAGCCGGTGCAGAATGTCACGGATCACCGCGCCCGAAGGCGATGTCACAACGCCGATGATCTGCGGCAGATACGGCAGGGGCTTCTTGCGCTCGGGTGCAAACAAACCTTCGGCCTCGAGCTGTTTCTTGCGCTTTTCCAGCAAGGCCATAAGCGCGCCCTGACCAGCGACCGCAACTTCATCGACATTCAGGTTGTATTTGGATTGCGCGCCAAAAGCGGTCAGGCGACCGGTGACGACTACCTCCAGCCCTTCCTCTGGCACGACCGAGAGGCTGGAAACCTGACCTTTCCATGTCGTGCAGGCCAAAACGTTCCGGTCGTCCTTGATGTCGTAGTACAGGTGCCCGGACCGGGCCTTAAACACGCGGCCAACTTCGCCGCGCACACGGATTCGCCCGAACGCGCCTTCCAGCGTGCGCTTCACCTCGCCCGATACCTCGGAAACCGTGTATTCAGGGGTGTTTTGGCCCGGAATCGGGTCATCAAGCAGGTCGGACATTTCAGCGCCTTGTTTCAATTGCTCACCCAGCTTAGAACGCCGCGCAGGCGAGGCCAAGCAGATCGGAGACGACCCCATGAACATCCTTATTCTCGGCAGCGGCGGGCGCGAACACAGCCTGGCCTGGGCAGTGATGCAAAACCCAAAATGCGACCGTCTGATCGTGGCGCCGGGCAATGCCGGGATCGCTCAGATCGCGGAGTGTGCCGCTCTGGATATCGACAACGGCGGGGCCGTCGTCAGCTTTGCCGAGGAAAACGCGATTGATTTCGTGATTGTCGGTCCCGAGGCCCCCTTGGCCGCCGGAGTGGCGGATCGCCTGCGCGAAGCCGGGGTGCTGGTTTTCGGACCGTCTGCCGAAGCGGCCCGGCTGGAAGCCTCGAAAAGCTTTACCAAGGAAATCTGCGACGCGGCACATGCGCCCACCGCTGCCTATGCGCGGTTCACCGCGCCCGAGCCCGCCAAGGCCTATATCCGCGAACAGGGCGCGCCCATCGTGGTCAAGGCCGATGGTCTGGCCGCCGGCAAGGGCGTGATCGTGGCCATGGACGAAGACACGGCGCTTGACGCCATTGACGACATGTTCGGCGGTGCCTTTGGTGGCGCGGGGGCCGAGGTCGTGATCGAAGAGTTTATGGACGGTGAAGAAGCGTCTTTGTTTGTTCTGTGCGACGGCCAAAACACCCTGTCCATCGGCACGGCCCAAGACCACAAGCGGGTGGGCGAAGGGGATACCGGCCTGAACACCGGGGGGATGGGTGCCTATTCTCCGGCGCCGGTTCTGAGCGCGGAAGTTGAAGCGCGTGCAATGGAAGAGATCGTGCGCCCCACCATCGCCGAGATGAAGCGCCGGGGCACACCGTTTCAGGGAGTTCTTTATGCGGGGCTGATGATCAAGGACGGCCAGCCGCGCCTTGTGGAATACAACGTCCGTTTTGGGGACCCGGAATGTCAGGTCCTGATGATGCGTCTGGGCGCGCAGGCGATGGACCTGTTGCATGCCACTGCCGAAGGGCGCCTGGGTGATATGCGGGTCAACTGGGCTGACGATCACGCGATGACGGTCGTGATGGCGGCCAAAGGTTATCCGGGAACCTACGAGAAGGGCACGGTCATCAAAGGGTTGGACAGCTTGCCCGAGGACAGCAGCAACATGGTGTTTCATGCGGGCACAAGCGAGGCTGCGGGGCAGGTGCAGGCCGTCGGCGGGCGCGTTCTGAACGTGACCGCGCGCGGAAAAACGCTGCAAGAGGCGCGCGACCGGGCGTATCAGATGGTTGATGCCGTGGATTGGCCCGAAGGGTTCTATCGCAGCGATATCGGCTGGCGCGCTTTGGAGGGATGATTGGGCAGGGGGCTTTGCCCCCTCGGCCTTGCGGCCTCCCGGCGCTGCGCGGGTTCGCGGTCGAAATCGTCCGCTGGACGATTTCTTTTCAACCACTCACCCTCCAGGATCTTTTTGGCCAGATGAAGAGGCGGATCAGCAATTCAGGGCTGATGTGAGATTGTCGCGCTGTTTGAGCGGGCCCAAGTCCGTCAGGTGCCAGCCATCCTGATAGGAAACACGGATGATCCGCGACCAGTCGGCGCTGGCGAGGATCATTTCGGGATGGTCGCCGCAGCTCCGCAGGCCGCCGGAAATGAAATCCTCACCGATCTTGTGGTTGGTCAGGCCGGGCAGAGCGGCGATTTCGGTCAGTCCGCCATCTTTGAAGCGCCAGATGCGCAGGGTTTTGGCCAGGTGGGGGCGGTCGATATAGGCGATTTCGATATTGCCATCACCATCCAGATCAGCAGCACCGACCGGGGCGAGCCAGCGGAAACGTGCGCCGATATGAGGAGTGGCCGCTATCTTTTCGCCAGCGGCGTTGTAGATCGCAAGCTGAGCGCCTGTTGTGTTCTGCGTTTCGACGACAATTGCTTCAACCGCGCCGTCCCTGTCGATGTCTGCCAGACGCGGCGCAAGGTCTTCGAATACACGGTCCTGTGGCAGACGAACCGTTACGACTGTGTCATCGACCACAAGTTCCAAAGCGCCGTATTCGATATTGTCGCCCAAAACACCATGCGCGTATCGCGTGGTTGGTTCCGTGAAGCGGGCGTCGGTGATGGTATCCGCCGCGACAGCGATTGGCAGCGCGCACCACAGGCCAAAAGGGAGCAAAGCGCTGCGCACCCGACGTTGCCACAGGCGGGCGGGCTGACGCGGCGCTTTGTTGGGCATCAGATCTGCTTTTCGGGCATCTGGACAATCAAGCCGTCCAGCGCGTCGGTCACCTTGATCTGGCAGGTCAGGCGCGAGCGGGCCGGGTCGGGCTCATAGGCGAAATCCAGCATGTCTTCTTCCATGTCGTCCTTGGCCGGGATCTTCTCGACCCAGTCGGGATGGACATAGACATGGCAAGTCGAGCAGGCGCAGGCACCGCCGCAATCGGCCTCGATGCCGGGAATATTGTTGTCACGGGCCCCTTCCATGACGGTCAGTCCGTTGGCGACCTCGACAGTGTGCTCGGTACCGCCATGCTCGACATAGGTGATCTTTGCCATTGCGTGCGTCTTCCTTTTGCGATGTTCGAAACCTTCCTTAGTGAAGGGAGTTAGGTGTTTCCAGCCTCATTTGCGACTCCTTACGCCGTGTCTGGACTTTCCTGTATTTTGTTCTATTTTTGTTCTCATGCTTGTTGCCCCTTTTCACCGCGCGGTTTCAAACCGGGACTGGCCGCGACCGCCGTCCTGTCTGCCCTCCGCCCAGCTGGAGGCCCCGCCCGAAGGGGCGCGTGTGGCCGTGGCCGGGCTGGTGATCCTGCGGCAGCGGCCGGGGACGGCCAAAGGCGTGATCTTTCTGACGCTTGAGGATGAGACTGGGATCGTCAACGTGGTGGTCTGGCGCAAAATCTACGAACGCTTCCGCCGTGCGGTGATCTCGGGGCGATTGCTGAAGGTGACGGGTCGGATGCAGCGGGCGCATTCGGTGACCCACGTGATCGCGGAAGAGATCGAGGATATCTCGGACATGCTGGACCTGCTGGTGCAGGGGCAGGGTTAGGTCTGTCATGCGGATCAATCCGACATAGTCCGTCGCAGTGCCGCAAACCCGCGCCTGAAGAACGGGCGATATGTTTTCTTTACTTCAAATGCGCGTTTAAGGCGCTTTTCCGCCACTTGAACGCGGGGTGGTCGACTCTCCGGCGCCGGGCGCGTAGTGACACGCATCTTTGCGCATCGGCTTGTGTCAAAGCTCGGGCCGGATTGCGCATCACTCAACGTCTTTTCAGAGTCAGTTCGGATGCCCAACGCAACGCACCAAGGATCGCTCGAAAATACCGTCTCTCGAGACGAAAGCCGGATTTCCGACCGTCTGGCAGAGCTCTCGGAACTCACGCGTTCAGCGGGATATGTTCATACTGCCCGAATGATTGATGAGGCGTTAAGCGCTTATTCCTTTGAACACAGACAGGCTGAGACTGCAAAAAGGCTTCGGTCAGAGTTGCAGCAACTCAAGCGGATTGAAGCGTCGCGCTCGTCTGACGAAACGGATCGAAAGCCGCATTTGGTTCCGAACTTTCGATCCCGGCGGTCGGCAAAACCCGATGGAATGCTGTTCGACAGGGCCGAGCGTTCTGACGACGCAGCCCAGAAAGCCGGGGCGCGCAAAGGGCAGGCCGCATTTGTCCTGACGACCCGGATGCGTGTTGACGGGCGGAACGTTGCAAGGCTGCGCAATGGGCACTGGACAGGAATTTCCATGTCTTTCCCCGCGGAACCTGAATTCCAGTTTCGCTGACAGGTCGCGCCGCCGCCACGGATCCGCCACCGGGGGTGCTGGTCGTGTTGGTGCGGGGCGGAGTAACCTGGTACGGGGACAAAGCGGGCCATAACTGCACCGCTGTAACGGTCGGTTTCACTAAACAGCCAGGCTATCCGAGTGAATGGTTACCGAACCAGAAGCACACCAAGATAGACAATGTAAGCAAGCACAAAGAGCCCGCCCTCGCGCCGACTGATTGACCAGCCGCTTCGGGCAAACCCGATAAGGACAAGCGTTGAGGCACACAGAACCCAGATATCGAGACGAATAATCTCGCCAGGGATGACCATAGGTTGCACCAGAACGGTTACGCCAAGGATACCCAAGATGTTGAAGATGTTACTGCCCAAGACGTTCCCGAGTGCGACATCTCCCTCACCTTTCCGAACTGCGATGATTGAAGTGACGAGCTCCGGCATTGAGGTTCCGATTGCAACAATCGTCAGCCCGATTACCGTCTCCGAAAGCCCCGCTGTCTCAGCAAGAGACACGGCACCTGTCACCAAGAACTTTGCCCCAAATATCGTAATCGCCAGCCCTGCAACGGTGATCAGCAACGACACGGCAAGCGATGTTTCTGGGCCGACTACGGCTTCTGCTTCGTTCTCGTAGACAGCTGCGGCTGGCGTGCCTTCGGACCTATACTCAGACCACAGCGTGAAGCCCAGATAGGCCGCCAACGTGACGACAAGCCCTGCGCCGATCAACCGGCTGATTTCGCAGTATAGAACTACGCTTAAACAAACGAGAGTTACTATCACAACCGCCGTACCATCCCGGCGGAGTGCTCTCGGATTCACGGCGATAGGCGCGATGAGTGCTGCGATGCCGAGTATCAGAAGAACGTTTCCAATGTTGCTGCCGACAACATTCCCAATCGAAATGCCTGAAGAACCGGAAAGCGCGGCTTGCAAGCTTGTAACCAGTTCCGGTGTTGACGTTCCGAAGCCGACCAGTGTCAGTCCGATGACCATCGGTGATATACCGAACGACTTGGCAGCAGAAACCGATCCGCGCACTACCAATTCGCCACCGATCACTAAGCCAACAAGGCCAAATACGACAAATAACGCCGCGTACATCTTGAGTGGGTCTTTCTGAAGGATTTCCGTCGCTCATGTAATGATTTGCCAAACCTATACAATAGCAAAGGCGGATATTCGCGCATCACGCAGCACACGTAAGATTGGCCGCAAACCGGCCATGGAACAAACCTACTGCTTGAACAAAACGCTCTGTGCCTGTTTGTCCCGATGATCCCCTCGCAACTCGGCATACAGCGCGCGTCCGGCCTGAACGGCTGGGCGGGCGCTGACGGTCTCCAGCCAGCGGGCAAAGTGCGGTTTGTCCTCCAGCACCTGCTGCTGGCCTTCCCACAGGCTGGCCCAGCCCCAGATCGACATGTCGGCGATGGAATAGAAATCGCCCGCGACATACTCGTTTTCGGCCAGCCGCCGGTCCAGTACGCCGTAAAGCCGCGCGACCTCGGTGCGGTAGCGGTCCTTGGCATAGGGCAGGTCCTGCGGCGGGTCCAGTTGCGGGGCGTATTTCAGGAAGTGATGCGCCTGACCGGCCATCGGGCCAACGCCGCCCATCTGCCACATCAGCCATTCCTCGACCGCGATCCGGTCGCGTTCGGTCGTGCCATAGAACCGCCCGGTCTTGCGGGCCAGATACATCAGGATCGCGCCGCTTTCAAAAACCGAAACAGGTGCGCCGTCCGGCCCGTCGGGATCGACGATGGCGGGCATCCGGTTGTTGGGCGCGATTTTCAGGAACGCGGGGTCGAACTGGTCACCCTTGCCGATATTGATCAGATGGGTGGTGTAGGGCAGCTCCATCTCCTCCAGAGCGATGGAAACTTTCCAGCCATTCGGTGTCGGCCAGAAATACAGATCAATCGGGTCAGCCATGTGTTCTCCTGATGTTGACGGGGATCATGCGGGTTTCTGCCGGTTCGGCAAGTACCGCTTACGAAAGCGTGACCAACGCGCAGGCCGGGCTTGACCGCGAACCGCCCGAGGCGTATTGCGATCCTGAAGCTACGTGGCGATTTGTTACCGGATTGCGGGCCACGCTAAACAACACCGCTAAAAGGTCAGGATGAAAGACCCCTTTCGCTTGGCCGCGTCTGGGGTTTTTTGTTTGCCTCCACCCGAGGCTGAAAGGATTGAGATGAGCGAGAACTGGAACAAACGCACCCAAGCCGTCCATGGCGGCATCCGTCGCAGCCAGTATAACGAGGTGAGCGAGGCGATTTTTCTGACGCAGGGTTTCGTCTACGAAAACGCTGAACAGGCCGAGGCCCGGTTTCTGGAATGTGGCCCGGACGAGTTCATCTATGCCCGTTACGGCAACCCGACCGTGTCCATGTTCGAGCAGCGCATCGCGGCGCTGGAAGGCGGCGAAGATGCGTTTGCGACGGCCTCGGGTATGGCCGCCGTCAACGGCGCGCTGACCTCGATGCTGAAGGCCGGGGACCATGTCGTTTCGGCCAAGGCGCTGTTCGGCTCGTGCCTCTATATCCTTGAAAACATCCTGAGCCGCTATGGCGTGGACGTGACCTTTGTTGACGGCACCGATCTGGAACAGTGGAAGGCTGCGATCCGCCCGGACACCAAGGCCGTTTTCTTTGAATCCATGTCGAACCCCACGCTTGAGGTGATCGATATCGCCGCCGTGGCCGATCTGGCCCATGCGGTCGGAGCCGTTGTCGTGGTGGACAACGTGTTCTCGACCCCGGTGTTCTCGCGCGCGATCCAGCAGGGTGCGGATGTGGTCGTCTATTCAGCGACCAAGCATATCGATGGGCAGGGCCGTGCGCTGGGCGGTGTGATCATCGGAACCAAGGACTTCATCCGAGGAACAGTTGAACCCTATCTTAAGCATACCGGCGGCGCGCTGAGCCCGTTCAATGCGTGGATCATGCTCAAGGGTCTTGAGACGATGGCGCTGCGGGTCAATGCTCAAGCCGAAAGCGCGCAAAAGATTGCCGAGGCGCTGGAAGGGCACCCGGCATTGGAACGGACGCTTTATCCCGGTTTGAAAACCCACGCCCAGAACGCACTGGTTCAGACCCAGTTGGGCGGCAAGGGCGGAACCGTGTTGTCGCTGGACATCAAGGGCGGCAAGGATGCAGCGTTTGCCTTCCTGAATGCGATGACCATCCCGGTGATTTCGAACAATCTGGGCGATGCCAAATCCATCGCGACGCACCCGGCGACAACAACGCACCAGCGTCTCAGCGACGCGCAGAAGGACCAACTGGGCATTACACCGGGTCTGATCCGCTTTTCCGTCGGGCTTGAGGATGCCGGTGACTTGCTGGCCGACCTTCGGCAAGCGTTGGAAGCCTCGCAGAAATAAACCAAAGCCCCCCGCTTTTTGTACTGGGGGGCAGGCTGCGTGCCTAAGCGGCCACTTTGTTTCGGGCGGCAGCCAGGCGCGCCGCCCGCTGTTCCCACCTTCAAAAGGCGCTAACTGTTGCGAGATGACGGTTTTGCGCCGGATTTTTCAATCCGGGCTGCTATTGCCGACGTATCGGGTTAGACTGGTAATAGACCATCAGTCATATATAGTCCGACGACCAACCAAGGAACTGCCGCTGATGAATGTTCACCCGCGCGACATTGATGAAAAACCAGATCGGGACAAAGCTGCCGAGGCTTTGAACGTTCTGCGGCAATGGGCCAAATCTGCCTCGGAAGCCGAGATAAACCAGCTTGACCCGGCTGTGGCCCGGCTGCTGCCCGGTTTGGCAGCGGGCAACTATCCGCCTTTTTCGCGCGCTTACCCCGATGACTTTACCGTCGATGCGGCGTACCGCGCATCCTTGCCGGATTTGCAGAACGGCCCGTCCAGCCTGATCCGTGGGGCCAAACAGCAGATCCAACATGTGGGTATTTCGAACTTCCGCCTGCCGATCCGGTTCCACCGGAAAGAGGGCGAAGACCTGACGCTGGAAACCTCGATCACCGGCACGGTCAGCCTCGAGGCCGAGAAAAAGGGCATCAACATGTCCCGGATCATGCGGTCTTTCTACAAACATGCGGAACGGACCTTCAGCTTTGAGGTCATGGAATCCGCCCTGGACGATTACATGTCCGATCTGGACAGCTTCGACGCCCGTATCCAGATGCGCTTTTCCTACCCGGACAGGATCAAAAGCCTGCGCTCGGGCCTTGAGGGGTATCAGTATTACGATATCGCGCTGGAACTGGTCGAACAGAACGGTGTGCGTCAGAAGATCATGCACCTTGACTATGTCTATTCCTCGACCTGCCCCTGTTCGCTGGAACTCAGCGAACATGCCCGGTCGATGCGCGGTCAGCTGGCGACGCCGCATTCGCAGCGCTCCGTCGCACGGATCTCGGTTGTCGTGGACTGTGATGCGGATTGCCTTTGGTTTGAAGACCTGATTGCGCTGTGCCGCCGTGCGGTTCCGACGGAAACGCAGGTGATGGTGAAGCGCGAAGATGAACAGGCTTTCGCCGAATTGAACGCAGCCAATCCGATCTTCGTCGAAGATGCCGCGCGCCTGTTTTGTGCCGAGTTGCTGGCAGATCATCACGTCGGTGATTTTCGCGTTGTCGCAAGCCATCAGGAAAGCCTGCACAGCCATGACGCCGTGTCGATTCTGACCGAAGGCCCAACCTTCGCCGCGTCCAGCCTTGACCCGAAACTGTTTACGACCCTGTTTCACGTTGGCTGAACGTCTCGGGTAAGTGGCTAGAATTTAATCAGAGATTTACCTGATCGGCGCTCATTCGCCGCAGTGCAGCAAAAATGCTGCAATTGCGTGAAAAACTCCTGTATCCTGACGGGGAATGCAGCTTCGGCACACCGGCGCGCTCAATGGTGTGTCACCCGAAAGGAAGCCGAGACGTGAGACGCCTTGGACTGCAAGACCCCAACCTCCGCCCGGACCCCCCGAGCGGGCAGGGCGCTTTACCCTTACTTTTCTGGCTGCATCGTTTTCACAGGAGATCTATGGAATGAATCCGATTACCCAACCGCTGGAGCTTCAGGCCGCGGCTATACGCATGGCTGGCTATGCGATCGTCAACCAGATCAAGATTGCACAGATCATGACCCGTTCGGCGCTTGAACTGCCGATGGTGCCGGTCCACGCCCTGCATCTGGCAGCATCAGCACCGGGTCCAGTGGTAGAAGCTCCGGCGGAAAAACCGGCGGCCAAACCCAAACCTGCCGTGGCGCGCGCGAAACGCGTACCGGTGAAATCGTCAACGGCCAAGAAAAAGCTGGCCCGCAAACCTGCGCCGGCCAAGCCGGTAGCCAAACCTGTTGAGTTTTCAGCCAGTCCGCGGCCCACGGCGGCACCCCCGGCGGCAGCCAAACCGACACCAGCGGTTAGTGATGAAAAAGCAGTGAAGCCTGTTGAATCCGCGGCGACACCTGCGACCGAAACCGTGTCGCCCGTAACGCCCAAGCCCACCCCTGCGACACCGGCGCCCGTTCAGGCAGCGCAGGTCAGGCCGACACAGGCCGATCCTGCCCCGGCCAAGGTGCAGGCGAAACCAGCCCCGGCGACGGAACCGCGCAAACCGCAGGCGCGAAAATCACGCGCCCCGTCCAAACCGCCTGTGATGCCCGGAACAGATGTCAAAAACTGACAGGTAAACCGGGATCATCTGCTTGACACGGTCGGGTTGGCACGCCAACCCTGCGCGTCATGATGGATCTTCGCCCGGTCGGATATGTGATTGGCTTGCTGGTCGCCATTCTTGGGGCGACCATGCTGCTGCCTATGCTCGCGGACCTGATCGAGGGGCGCGGCGAATGGCCGGTATTTCTGGAAAGCGCCATTATCACGACGCTGACCGGGACCGTTCTGGCGATGAGCTGCTCGAACGGTGTGGGCGAAGGGCTGACCATCCGCCAGACCTTCCTGTTGACAACCGGTGTTTGGGCGGCGCTGCCCCTGTTTGGGGCAATTCCGTTTCTGTTCGGTGAAACCGAGCTGCGCTTTGTCGACGCGTATTTCGAGGCGATGTCCGGCCTGACAACAACAGGTTCAACGGTGATTTCCGGGTTGGATACCCTGCCGCAGGGGCTATTGCTGTGGCGTGGTATCCTGCAATGGCTGGGGGGTATCGGGATCATCGTTGTCGCCATGGTGTTCCTGCCCGAACTGCGTGTCGGCGGCATGCAGATCTTCCGCTCGGAAGGCTTTGAAACAATGGGTAAAATCCTGCCTCGCGCGCAAGAGATCGCGGGTCAGATTTCGCTCATCTATGTTTTCCTGACACTGGTTTGCGCGCTGGTTTACGCCGGTCTGGGAATGAACTTTTTCGATGCGCTGGTACATGCGTTGACAACGCTTTCGACCGGTGGGTTCTCGAACTATGACGCCTCGTTCGGAACCTTTTCGGGCCCCGCCGAATATGCGGCGTCGGTGTTCATGATATTGGCGGCGCTTCCTTTTGTGCGCTATGTCCAGCTGGCAAACGGCCATACAGCGTCCTTGTGGAAAGACAGTCAAATTCGCGCGTTTCTGGCGACCATTCTGGTTCTGGTCATCATCATGTCGATTTTCCTGACATCGGTCTTTCCGCATCACTGGGAACAGGCGTTTCGGGAATCTCTGTTCAACATCACCTCGATCATCTCGGGCACCGGCTATGCCAGTGTCGATTACATGGGTTGGGGCAGCTTTCCGATCATGATGTTCTTCCTGATCGGCCTGATTGGCGGCTGCGCGGGTTCGACCGCATGCTCGATCAAGATATTCCGCTACCAGCTGCTGTTTGCCTCGATCAAAAGTCAGATCAAACGGATCAGGTCTCCGCATGGCGTGTTCGTGCCGCTCTATGATGGGCGGCCCGTGGGGCAGGGTGTTCTGACCTCGGTGATGAGCTTTTTCATGTTCTTCGTCCTGTCGATGGGCGTGCTGTCCTGGGCGCTGGCGCTGACCGGTCTGGACTTCATCACAGCCGTTTCAGGGGCGGCGACCGCGCTGGCCAATGTCGGCCCCGGTCTGGGCGATCAGATCGGACCAGCGGGCAATTTCGCAAATCTCAACGACACGGCCAAATGGTTTCTGACAATCGGGATGCTGGTCGGGCGGCTCGAGCTGTTGGCCGTTTACGCGATCTTCACCGTTCAATTCTGGAGAGGCTGATGAAAAGACCCCTTGGCGCGCAGATTTCGCATATGCTCAAGGATCGTGGCGTAGACGTGATTTTCGGCATACCCGGCGTTCACAATCAGGAAATGTACCGCGGCATCGAAGAGGCTGGCATCCAACATGTTCTGGCCCGTCACGAACAGGGGGCGGGGTTCATGGCCGATGGGTATGCCCGCGCAACCGGCAAGCCGGGGGTTGCCTATGTGATCACCGGGCCCGGCCTGTGCAACATCATGACGCCGATCGGGCAAGCCTACAGCGACTCGGTGCCGATGCTGGTGGTGTCGTCCTGCCTTGATGAAACACAAGCCTTGCGCGGCCAGTTGCACCAGATGAAGGACCAGCGCCTTGCGGCCGGAACCGTTGCCGACTGGTCGGCACAGGCCAATACGGCCGAGGCCGCCTATGCGCTGGTCGAACGCGCTTTTGAAGAATTCGAGCTGTCGCGCCCGCGCCCCAAGCACATTCAGGTGCCAATCGCGCAGTTGCAGGCCGAGGCTGATCCGGCACCTTTCCCCAACCAGCCCGCGTTGCGCACCAAGGCGTTGCCGCCTGACGTATCGCCTGTTGTCTCGATGCTGAACCTTGCGCACAGGCCGCTGTTCATTCTGGGGGGCGGTTGCAAATCCAACGACTGGCGGCAGATTCTGGCACAGCTTGGAGCTGCCTGCTTTACCACATACGCAGGGCGCGGGCTGCCGGGCGCAAACTATCCGCTGGATTTCGGGGCGTCGCTGCCGCGCCCCGGCAGCGCCGAGGTTATCGCCTCAGCGGATCTGGTCATCGCGGTCGGCGCCGAACTGGGCGAGGTCGATCTGTGGCGCAGCGACCTTGGGCATTCGGCAACGCTGATCCGGGTTGACCTTGATCCCGAAGTCCTGTCCGACCACCATCGCGCCGCGATCAAACTGCAAACCGACAGCGAAAGCTTTGCCCGCGCCTTGTGGCAGGCGACCGAAAACCTGAAACCGGCAACCGGCTGGTCGCCCGACGAAATTTCCGAAACCCGTGCCCGGTGGCGGGCCGAGGTGGATGCCGAACGGCCCGGAATTGTATCAGTGGCCGATGCGCTGCGCGCGGCGATGCCTGCTGATACCATGATCTATTCCGACATGACCCAATTCGCCTATGTCGCGAAAGAGGTGTGGGACATGGCCTATCCGCATCACTGGCACCATCCGACCGGGTTCGGAACGCTGGGCTATGGTCTGCCGGCCGGAATTGGCGGCGCGGTGGCGCGGCGCGGCAAACCAACGGCGGTAATCGCCGGGGATTACGGGTTCCACTATACGATGCAGGAACTGGGTGTTGCGGTCGAACTGGGATTGTCGCTGCCGATCATCCTGTGGGACAATGGCAAGCTGAAAGAAATCGAAGACAGCATGGTCCGCAGCCAGATCGCGCCCAATGCGGTGGTGGCGCATAACCCGGATTTCTGCAAACTGGCCGAGGCTTTTGGCGCGCTTTCCTCAGCCCCTTCATCTCTGGCTGAGATGCAGAGCGCGGTTCGCGCGGCGTTCGATGCGCCTGTCCCGACCTTGATCCACGTGACCCCGGACATTCTGTAACAAAAAGCGCCGCATCTTCATGCGGCGCTTTGGTGTTTCAACGTCTGGTTTCAATGTCTGCGCGGGCTCAGTCCCAGCAGTGTACCAGAACCGTCATTCCGGTCGCGCGCCGGTTCAGCTCGTTAGGGGAAATCCGGGTGGTTTCCTCGCTCGACTGCCCGGAAACACCGGCTTTCGTCAGGATTTCTGTCAACCGCTCGACCGTCGCCGCAAGGCTGACAGACGCGGGCAGGGTGCGCCCCTCTGACGGTGTCGGCAGCAACATGCCAACCACGTTGCCGCTGTCGTTGAAGACCGGTCCGCCCGCATCGCCGGGCTGTGCGTTCAGGGCCAGCCGTTTGATACCTGTCTCGCCGTTCAGGCCACGGATATCCGCGATTTGACCGTAGGTCAGCGTCGGTGCGCCCAAAGCGCCCTGATAGGAAAAGCCGGATACGGCCACTTCGGACTGAATGCGCGGCTGGGTGGTGCTGAAAGCAGCAACACTCATGGGTGCAAGGGCTTTTGCAGGGCGCAGGACCGAAACACCAAGCTCCGGGTCGGTCAGCGCCAGTTGAACCTCCTGATCCCCCTCCAGGGTGATCCGGGTGCAGCTTTCGGCGGCTTCGGATACCGTCAGAACCGTACCGTCCGCGCCAACGAAAAAGCCCGACCGCGACAACCGGGGCTTGCGGATCTGAAGACCCGAGACCAGATCGATGCGCTGTTCCGCATCCGCACCGGCGGCGGCATCCAGAACCGCGTCCGTTGTGCTCAGGCTGGTCGCCATCGCAGCCAGAACACGCAGGCGGCGCGCCTCGTCCCCTTCGGGCCAGACGAGTGTAAAGCCCTTGATCTTTCCATCGGCCAGCCGCGCCTGCGTGAATGACACGATCCCATTGCCGTGCCCTTCAAGGGTAAACTGGTCGCGACCCAGCTCACGCGGGCCGTTCAGCGGAACAATTTCAAGCGACTGCATCACTTGGTAAAGGGCGCGCAGCGTGTTCTTGTCACCCTCCTGACTGATCAAAAGGGCCTGGGTGTTCAGATCCGAGGCGCTTTTGAAATGTACGAACGGAGCTTCATAGCGGTCAAAGCTGACTGTACCCAACGGCATGTCCAGCGCAATTCCGGCCGCGTCATCTGAATACCGGTCCATCCCGGCCGAGATTAGCGGCGCGTTGTATTCATCCATCAGGGCCTTGCGCTGCACCGTGGTTAGAACGCCCGTCGCTTCATACCCGTTGAACCGCTGCCAATCGCCCATCGACCGGCGGGTTCCCTGACCGAAAGCACCATCAATGGTCGAATTATAGAAACCCGCCGCCTGAAGGGCCGTTTGCAGGTCTTTCCGTTCCTGCGCGGTCAAAAGGCGCTCGGATTGCAGCGCTTGTGCGCGGGTTTCATCCGAAACCTGCGGGGTCGTAACCGCCACGGATTCTTCCGCCTGTGCTGCCGGTTCCGTCGGCGCGCTTACGACGTCGCGGTTTACCGCGTTTTCGCCGACAGGCCAGAACTGTTGCCCCAACGCGCTTGAAAACGCGACAAAGCTGTCACGCGGGATCTGCCCCTCGGCCCGGTATACACGCAATACCTGCTCGGCATCCCCGCGTGCATAAGGGCCGATCACGATGGCATACCAGCCACTGTTCAGCCGAAACCCGTTCACGTCGGGCAGGGTGCTGGCATAGGCTTGCGCCCGGTCCTGCGCTTCGCGCAGCGACGGCTGCGCCTCGACCTGAACCCAGACGCCGGGGTCTTGTTGAGCGGTCGCGGCGCGCAGGCCGACCAGAAGAAACAAAAGAATTGCTGAAAATACGCGTGTCATAGTCTGCCCGTGTTATGCGGTGTTTGTACTGAGGGGCAGAATACGCGATTTCATTTGCCAAATACCATGCTGTGAATGCGGGGAATTTGTGGTGTGGCCGCGCAGATACAGCCGCAGCCCAAAGCCCCGTTGACGCCCCTCGGCCCCTTGCATAGGAAGGGCCAAACCGACCGGAACCGGGCGCAGGGGCGCCCAGAGGGAATGTCATGACCGAACCGACCAGCGCACCGCGTTCATTTCAGGAAATCATCCTCAGGCTTCAGTCCTACTGGGCCTCGAAAGGCTGCGCGATTCTGCAACCCTATGACATGGAGGTCGGGGCAGGAACGTTCCATCCCGCAACCACCTTGCGGGCGCTGGGGTCCAAGGCATGGGCCGCAGCCTATGTTCAGCCGTCGCGCCGCCCCACGGACGGGCGCTATGGCGAAAACCCCAACCGGCTCCAGCATTACTACCAGTATCAGGTGCTGATCAAACCCAGCCCGCCGGATTTGCAGGATCTGTATCTGGGCAGCCTTCAGGCTATCGGCATCGACATGGATCTGCACGACATCCGCTTTGTCGAAGACGACTGGGAAAGCCCGACACTCGGCGCGTGGGGGCTTGGCTGGGAGGTTTGGTGTGACGGAATGGAAGTCAGCCAGTTCACCTACTTCCAGCAGGTCGGCGGCCATGACTGCGCGCCTGTCTCGGGCGAGCTGACTTATGGTCTCGAGCGTCTGGCCATGTATGTGCTGGGCATCGACCACGTGATGGACATGCCGTTCAACGATCCGCAATCGCCCAGCCCGCTGAAATACGGCGATATCTTCAAACAGACGGAAGAGGAATACGCCCGCTGGAACTTTGACGTGGCCAATACCGAGGTTCTGTTGCGCCATTTCGAAGAGGCCGAGGCTGAATGCGCCACTATCCTGGCGCAGGCGCATGACGATCCGAAAACTGGCAAGCGCATCATCATGGCGCACCCGGCTTATGACCAATGCATCAAGGCGTCACACATCTTCAACCTGCTGGATGCGCGGGGCGTGATCTCGGTCACCGAACGACAGGCCTATATCGGACGCGTGCGGGCGCTGGCCAAGCAATGCGCGGATGCCTTTGTGCAGACCGAGGCCGCCGGGTTCAGCGCCGGATGAGGCGATCAGGCCAGCCCCGGCAACAGGGCTTTCAGGCCGTCCGCGATCATGCTGACGGCGATAGCCGCCAGAATCATCCCCATAAAGCGGCTCATGATCACGCGCGCGGTGTCGGACAGGCGTTGGGCCAGCCAGGCCGCGTTCCAGAACGTGATCAGAAGCAGGCCAACAACGGCAAGGAATACGCCTGCATAAACAAGGGCTTCTATGGGCTTCTTGATCTGGTGTGCATACAGGATCAGCGTGGTGATGGTGCCGGGGCCGACCAGAATGGGAAAGGCCAGCGGATAAAAGGCGACGGTGTCGGGTTCGGGGTAAGCGTCCTTCTCCCCCTTCGTCCCGTGATGAGAGGTGCTTTCGTGCCCGTTCAGCATGTTCAGACCGATCATCATGACAACCAGACCACCGGCGACGCGCAGATGATTGACGCTGATGCCAAAAAGGCCAAGCGCCTGACTGCCGACCAGGGCAAAGGCACCGCCAAGGATCAGGCAGTAGATCACGGTTTTGACCGCTATCTTGCGCTGTTCGGCGGCGGACAGGTCCTGAGTGACGCTCAGAAACACCGGCAGGTTGGTGACCGGGTTCATGATCGCAAACAATGCGCCGAAAAATCCGACGGCAAGGGTGGATTCCATCGTGTTGACCTCGTTTCTGCCTGTTCCCCGATGAAACCTGTCCTATTTTACAAGAACTTGAAAGAGGCGGCCTGAAAGATGACGGGAAAACTGCTGGCAATTCTTCTGCTGCTGTCGGCCATCGTGGCAGGCCTCGGCATGTATTATCTACAGGTCTACGGCTATTATTATGAGGTCGAACCGCAACCGGGGCAGGACGTTGCCCTGATGACGGATGCAGGCGGTGTGCCGGAACCCATCGCCTATTCCGGGTTTCAGGCAATCGACGCCGACAGTTCGCCTATCCGGTATCGCGCCTGTTTCGAGACCGAATTGTCGCCGGACCAGATGGCTGGATACGTGCCTGTCGAAAACTCCGAACCCCTGACCGCACCGGGATGGTTTGAATGCTACGATGCGGTGTCTTTGGCGGAAGCGCTTGAATCCGGGCAGGCGCGGGCGTTCATGGGGGTGAAGAACATCCATTTCGGTGTCGACCGGATTGTGGCGATCACCGCGGATGGCAAGGGCTATGTCTGGCATGCGTTGAACAATTGCGGTGAAAAAGCCTATGACGGTACCGTCGTGGGCGAGGAATGTCCGCCGCGCCCGGAAAACTGAAGGAGCAGACCGTGGGCCATGTCATAGAAATCCCCGATTTCCTGACGGCCACTCTGGGGTTTGCGGTCTATCTGATCGGGGCCGAGATCAACGCACGTGTGACAACCCTGCGCAATTTCAACATCCCCGAACCCGTAACAGGGGGCCTGCTGGCCTCGCTGGTGGTTCTGACGCTCTATCTGGTCTTCGGGATCGAACTGTCCTTTGGCTTGACAGCCCGCGATTTCCTGCTGGTCCTGTTTTTTGCCGGGATCGGCCTGAACGCCCGTCTGTCTGACCTCATTGCGGGCGGTAAGCCGTTAATCTTGCTTTTGATTCTCACTCTGGCGACGATTATCTTTCAGAATGTGATTGGCGCGGCTGGGGCGGTGATCTTCGGCTATCCCACACAGGCCGGTGTGTTGTTCGGATCGGCCGCTCTGATCGGTGGGCACGGTACGGCAATCGCATGGGCGCCGGACGTGGCGCAGGCAACGGGGCTTGACGGCGCGACCGAACTGGGTGTGGCCGTCGCAACCCTTGGATTGGTGCTTGCCGCGCTGGTTGGCGGCCCGATTGCGCGCCTGCTGGTGGAACGGCGCGGCCTGACGCCTGACCGCCCCGACGAAGAACACAGCATCGGATTGCCGGATGAGCATGACGGGCACACCGCAAACATCGATCATCTGACCGTCATGCGCGTCTTGCTGCACCTGAACCTGGCGATCATCTCGGGATATGCGCTGAATGAATCAATTGCCGCCGCCGGGCTGAAACTGCCGCTGTTCGTGCCCTGCCTGATCATGGGCATCGTGATCGCCAATCTGCGGGACGCGCTGTTTCCCGATGCTCCGAAAGTGTCGCGCACACCGTCGCTGGCGCTGATTTCGGAATTTGCGCTGGGCGCGTTTCTGGCAATGTCGCTGATGAGCCTGCAACTCTGGACCATCGCGCAGCTGGGCATGGCCATTGCCGTGATCATGACGGCGCAGACGGTGTTCGCGGTGCTGTTCGTCCTCTGGGTGCTGTTCCCGGTCATGGGGTCCAACTATCGCGCCGCAGTACTGGCCGCCGGGTTTGGCGGCTTTGCGTTGGGGGCCACACCCACCGCTATCGCAAATATGACAGCCGTGACCAAGCGATATGGCCCATCGCCTATTGCCTTTATCGTGCTGCCCCTTGTATCCGCCTTCTTTGTGGATATCGCCAATGCCATCGTCATTCAGACGATCGTCAATTTCTAAGGACCGACAATGCCCGACCTGCTGATCGAACTGTTCTCCGAAGAGATCCCCGCACGGATGCAAGCCCGTGCCGGCGAGGATCTTAAAAAGCGGATTACCGATGGTCTGGTCGAGGCCGGTCTGACCTATGCAAACGCCGCCGCCCTGACCACGCCCCGCCGCCTGACGCTGGCGGTCGAGGGGCTGCTGGCGAAAAGCCCCACCATCCGGGAAGAACGCAAGGGCCCAAAGGTCGGCGCGCCCGACAAGGCAATCGAAGGGTTCCTGCGCGGCGCGGGCCTGACCCGTGATCAGCTGGAAGAACGCGAAACGCCCAAGGGGGCCATCTATTTCGCCACCATCGAAAAGGCCGGTCGCCCCGCGGCTGAGATCATTGCTGAAGTGCTCGAAACCACCATCCGCAATTTCCCTTGGCCTAAGTCCATGCGCTGGGGCAGTGGCAGCTTGCGCTGGGTGCGCCCGCTGCATTCGATCCTGTGCATTCTGACGGATGAGGCCGGGGCGCAGGTCGTGCCAATGGATGTCGATGGCATTTCGTCCGGCGACACCACAGCAGGCCACCGCTTTATGGCGCCCAACCGGTTTTCGGTCACGTCTTTCGACGATTACGCGGCCAAGCTGAAGCGGGCTTTTGTCGTCCTGTCCCCCGAGGAACGCGCCCGGCACATCTGGAACGACGCCCAGAACATGGCCTTTGCCGCCGGTCTTGAACTGGTCGAAGATCAGGGCCTGCTGGCCGAGGTCGCCGGGCTGGTCGAATGGCCGGTTGTCCTGATGGGGCGGATCGACGACGAATTCCTCGACCTGCCGCCCGAGGTGCTGCAAACCTCGATGAAAGAACACCAAAAGTTCTTCTCGGTCCGCAATCCCAAAACGGGCCGGATTGAACGGTTCGTCACTGTTGCGAACCGCGAAACCGCTGACAATGGCGCGACCATTCTGGCGGGCAATCAGAAAGTGCTCTCAGCCCGTCTTGCCGATGCCAAGTTCTTTTGGGAAAATGACCTGCGCATCGCCAAATCGGACATTGCACAATGGACCCGCGCGCTGGAAAACGTCACCTTCCACAACAAACTGGGAACGCAGGCCGACCGGATCGGGCGCATCGCCGCGTTGGCCCGCGAACTGGCGTCAGTGACCGGTGCCGATGCGGATCAGGCTGAAAAAGCCGCGCGCCTGGCCAAGGCCGACCTCAGCTCGGAAATGGTCTACGAATTCCCCGAGCTTCAGGGCCTTATGGGGCGGTATTACATCGAAGCGGCAGGTGAAGATGCCGCCGTGGCTGCTGTCGCGCAAGAGCACTACTCGCCTTTGGGGCCATCAGACGACGTGCCCACGGCTCCGCTGTCGGTAACCGTTGCATTGGCCGACAAGCTGGACACGCTGGCGGGGTTCTGGGCGATTGATGAAAAGCCTACCGGCTCAAAAGACCCGTTTGCCCTGCGCCGTGCTGCGTTGGGGGTTATTCGGTTGGTGCTCGACAATGACCTGCGCCTGCATCTGGATCGGTTTTTCGACGGACAGCTGCTGCGTGCTGAAAGCGCTGCAAACGAGGCGCTGGCGGCGGAAAACGTTGACGAACTTTTGGATGAAATCGCAGATCACGGCGTGTTTGGCGCAGCCTTCCAGACTGTCAAGGAAAGGCTGGGCGAAGTGTCGGGTGCCGATTTCCTGAGCCTTGAAAAGAAGATCCCCGACGCATCCGACGATCTCCTTTCCTTCTTCCACGACCGCCTCAAGGTCTTCCTCCGCGACGAGGGCATCCGTCACGACGTCATTGACGCCTGTATCGCGATGGAGGGCAATGACGACCTCAATCTGCTGGTCAAACGTGCCCGCGCGCTGAACGCGGTGATCGCGACTGAAGATGGCGAAAACCTCGTGCAGGGTTTCAAGCGCGCAAACAACATCCTGACCCAGGCCGAGGAAAAGGATGGGGTGGAATATTCCTACGGTGCGGATGTGAAATTCGCCGAAACCGACAGCGAAAAGGCATTGTTTGCGGCCTTGAACGCAGCACAGGCAAAAATCGAACCCGCGCTGAAATCCGAAGATTTCCCCACGGCCATGGCCGCCATGGCGGGGCTGCGCGGGCCGGTGGATGCGTTCTTTGAGGATGTGCAGGTCAACACCGACAATGACATTGTTCGTCGCAATCGGCTGAACCTGCTCAGCCAGATCCGGCAGATCTGCTCCAGTGTGGCCGATCTGACCCGGATCGAAGGGTAAACGACCGGGCGCGCTGGCAAGCGCGCCCACAACGCACTTGCGTGAAGGGCGCAAGCGCTTATGCTGCACGCAAACCAAAAGGTGCCGCAGTGCAGAATAATCCGAATACGACGCTCATTACATCCGACGCGCCTGTCACCGCCCATAGGCATGGCGGGCGGGCCAAATGTCTGCAACGTCTGGTCCGGCTGGACCTGCCGGTGCCCCGAACCGTTGCGTTGTCATTTGATGCCGTTCACCAGATCGCAGAAGGGACAACCCCGGATATTGCGGCGATCCTCGAACAGTTCGATCCGACCTCGTTGCTATGCGTCCGGCCCAGTTCCGAAGATCCCGATTGGGGCGGTCCCGGCGCGGTTCTCAATATCGGAATGAACGATGCCCGTTATGTCGACCTGTCAGACACCATGGGGGCCGAGGCCGCCGCAGCCCTGTATCTGAGGTTCGTTCAAAGCTATGCGATCCACGTGGCGCGGCTGGATGCGGATGTGTTTGATGACATTGACGCCGACGGCCGCGAAGGGCTGCGCCATTCGCTGCGCGCCTACGAGGACGAAACCGACGAGGTCTTTCCGCAGGACAGGGGCGAACAGCTGATCGGTGTTCTGCGCTCGATGGCACGTGCATGGGACGGGACGTCCGCGCGCTTGCTGCGGCAGGCCAAGGGGGCACCCGCTGATGCCGGGCTTGGGTTGGTCATCCAAGAGATGATCCCCGGCGTCGGCAAAGGGGAATGCGGATCGGGTGTTCTGCAACTGGTTGATTCCACAACTGGAATGCCGCAGATCACCGGTCGCTACCTCAGCCAGAGCCAGGGGCGCGATGCGTTGGGCAAAGATGTGGCCGCCCTGTTTCTGGAAAAAGACCCGCGCGGCCCCTCGCTGGAAGAGGTCGCGCCCAAAGCTTTTGCCGATGTCAAAGCGCATGCCGCCCTGATGCGCCAGAAACTGCGCGAAGAGATGCAGGTCGAATTCGTCATTCAGGATGGCACTGTGCATATTCTGGATGGCGTCCGGGTGCAGCGATCGGCCCGCGCGGCCATGCGCATTGCCGTACGTCTTGCCGAAGACGGTATCATACCGCCGCAAGAGGCGGTGATGCGTGTCGACCCGCACGCGCTGAACGAACTACTGCACCGTCAGGTCCACCCCGATGCGCGCCGCGATGTGCTGACCACGGCCATTGGTGCCAGCCCCGGTGCCTCGACCGGCAAGATCGTGTTCACCTCGGCCGAAGCACAGGCCAGTGCCGCCCGTGGCGAGGCGTGTGTTCTGGTGCGCCGGGAAACCTCGCCCGAGGATGTGCGCGGGATGCACGCCGCTGTTGCGGTTCTGACGGAAAAGGGCGGCATGACCAGCCACGCGGCCGTGATCGGGCGCGGATTGGGTCTGCCCTGTATCGTCGGGGCCTCGGAAATGCGGTTTCAGACGAAAGACAAGATGCTAACCGCACCGGATGGGCGGGTATTTAAAACCGGCGATATTGTCACCATTGATGGCAGCTCGGGTCAGGTGCTGGCCGGTCAGCCCGCCATGCTCGAGGCCGCGTTGGATGACTGCTTCCAGACGCTGATGGGCTGGGCCGATGCCGAGCGTGACATCGACATCCGCGCCAATGCCGACACACCGGCTGATGCGCAGACGGCCCGGAACTTTCAGGCTCAGGGGATCGGTCTGTGCCGGACCGAACATATGTTCTTTGATCCCGGCCGTCTGATCGTGATGCGCGAAATGATCTTTGCGCAAACCTCGGCGGGCAGGGCGGCAGTGCTGGAACGCCTGCTTCCGATGCAGCGCGAGGATTTTGTTCAGCTGTTCAGGATCATGGAAGGCCAGCCTGTCTGCATCCGCCTGTTCGATCCACCCTTGCATGAATTCCTGCCGACAACGCGCACCGGGCAACGGGAACTAGCTGAGGCGCTGGACCTGCCCGTGTCCGACGTCGAACGCCGGGTTGAGGCGATGACCGAATACAACCCCATGCTGGGACTGCGCGGCGTTCGTCTGGGTGTCACTGTGCCCGAGATCTACGACATGCAGGCGCGCGCGATCTTCGAAGCCACACTTGAGGCCCGAAAAAACGGTGCCCCGGTGGTGCCCGAAGTGATGATCCCGCTGGTATCCGCCAAGCGCGAGGTTGAACTGGTCAAATCCCGCATCGACTCGGTCGCCGCCGCGGTTGAATCGGAACGCGGGCAGAAATTTGAATATCGGCTGGGCGTCATGGTCGAAACACCACGCGCCTGTCTGCGCGCGGAAGAGATCGCGCCGCAGACCGCGTTCATGAGTTTTGGTACAAATGACCTGACCCAGATGACCTACGGTCTGTCCCGCGACGATGCCGGTCGTTTCATGTCCGCTTACGTGCGGCAGGGGGTCTTTACCGAAGATCCGTTCCACGTCCTTGATCCGGACGGGGTGGGCGAGCTGCTGAAACTCGGGGCGGAACGCGGACGGGCCGCGAAGCCGGATGTGACCCTTTCGGTCTGTGGCGAACACGGTGGAAACCCCGAATCAATCGCCATCTGTCGCGATCTTGGATTCGACTATGTGTCATGCTCACCGTTCCGGGTTCCGGTCGCTCGGCTGGCTGCCGCTCAACTGGCGATTTCCTCCAGACTTGGGGGTTGACACTGCGCGGAACCCCTAGGAATAGTGGGTTATCCGGTCACTCGTAGGCGAAAAATATTTTCGCTACGGGCGATTTTCCACTTGCTTTTTTCAAGATACTGGACCTTTGCCTCAGTCTGGGGTATCAGCCTCGTCGCGCCCGCCGGGGGAGGGTATGGCGCGTGATGTGCCTGTGCGAGGTTATCTGATGCTACGTTACATATTGGCTGTTGCCGCAGTGGCGGCAACCGTGCTGCCGAGTGCGTCCTTCGCCGAGAAGGAAGCGACTGATACTGCAAAACAAGAACTTGTCGCCCGCAGTGAACTGCCGGCGCAAAGTTTTCGGGACTATTTCAAGCTGTTCCAGCCCCGCAAGGCGGCTGAACCTGTCGAAGTGTCCTTCTCCAAAGACTGGCTTGACCAGCAACCAAAGGCCTCTGGTGGTGAAAACTGGAAATGCCTGTCCGAAGCCCTGTACTTCGAGGCGCGCGGCGAAAGCGTGCGCGGCCAGTTCGCGGTTGCCGAAGTGATCCTGAACCGGGTCAAAAGCAGCCGTTTCCCGGATTCCCTGTGCGGGGTGATCCATCAGGGGACCGGCAAGAAATACCAGTGCCAGTTCACATACACCTGCGATGGCCGCAAAGAGGTCATCCACGAGAAAACGGCGTATGAGCGTGTGGCAAAAGTCGCGCGGGCAGCCATTGATGGCGTGGCGGATGAGTTGACCGAAGGGGCGACGCACTATCACACGACGTCGGTTCGCCCATCCTGGTCGCGGGTCTATAAACAGACGGCGAAAATCGGCGTGCACGTTTTTTACCGCCACAACTACCGGACAGCGAGCAACTGATTGACGCACCCGCGCTGGAAGCTTGCTGGCGCGGGGCAGGTTGCATCCTATATTGCGGGCCAGGAGGCCCGTAATGATTTTGAACCGCAGACACCTTTTGCAAACGGCTGCAGCAGCATTGCTGATGCCGCGTGTGGCCAGCGCGGGTTTTGCACCGCTTAATGCGCGTGTAACCAAACACCCGATCGCGCCTGCAAGTTATCCTGAAACGGAAGTCTGGACATATGACGGGTCTGTCCCCGGCGTTGAACTGCGCGTCAGGCAGGGCGACCGCATCCAGCGCACCCTGATGAACCAGCTTCCGCAAGCAACTTCGGTCCATTGGCACGGCATTCGCATTGAAAACGCCATGGACGGCGTGCCCGGCCTGACACAGGACGCGGTCGAGACGGACGCAAGCTTTGATTACTCCTTCGTCGTTCCCGACGCAGGGACCTATTGGTATCATGCGCATAACCAGTCGATGGAACAGGTTGCGCGCGGGCTTTACGGGCCGCTGATCGTCGAAGAAACCGCGGCCTCCGATGTGGATCAGGATCTGGTGCTGATGCTGGACGACTGGAGGCTTGATCCTGAAACCGCCCAGATCACGGATGATTTCGACAATGGCCATGATCTCAGCCACGCTGGCCGACTGGGGAATATCATCACTGTTAACGGATCCCTTGACCCGCGCGTTCAGGCGCGACGGAACGACCGTCTCCGGCTACGCCTGATCAACGCCTCCAACGCGCGGATTTTTGACCTGAATCTCGATGGGTTGTCAGGGTGGATCGTCGCCCTTGACGGTATGCCACTGGAAACGCCGATCCCATTGTCGGGGGCTTTCCCAATCGCCCCTGCACAACGCATCGATCTTGTTGTGGATGTCGTGGCTGCGGGTGATACGGCAAGTCTGGTGAGTGTTGAACGCGACGGTGCCTTTGGCATCGTTCGGTTCGATGTCGACGAACTTCTCGCACCCGCGCCACGACAAGGCGTGGCAGCGCTGCCGCCCAACCCTTTGCCAGTCATCGAGGATGTCTCATCCGCACCATTGCACCGGATGTCCCTGCAAGGCGGGGCGATGCGCTGGCTGGACAACGCCCGGATCGGGGACACTGAATTGTCAGGCCAGGAACTGGCGCAGTTGGGCCGGTTCTGGGCCCTGAACGGTTATGCGGAACGCCCGTCCGATCCGTTTCTGGACGCCCGGACCGGCGGCCTTCACAGGATCGAGTTCGTCAATGAAACAGTCTTTCCACATGCCATGCATTTGCACGGCCACCACTTCCGACTGATCCAGCCGGACGGATCGCTTGGCCCGTGGCGCGACACTGTTTTGGTTGATCGCGGACAAACCCGCCAGATCGCGCTGGTCGCGGATAATCCGGGGGACTGGCTGTTGCATTGCCATATGCTGGGCCATGCCGCTTCGGGTATGATGAGCTGGTTTCGCGTCACATGACGCCGCATTCGGCGGTTGGAATGGCGTTTGTTTGAATGTTATAGGCCCTTGCAACGCCTATAGTGGGCAAGCCCTGCAACAAGCCGAAAAGGCCGGACCCATGAGTTCTGAAATCCGACTGGCATTTGCGCACCCGTCCGAACGGTCCGAGGCGACCTCGCCCCGAGAGCCGCTGGACCGCATTTCCCTGCGCGACCATATTGTCGAGGTTGAAATCGGTGCGTTTCAGGCCGAGCGGGGAACAACCCAGCGGATCTGTTTCAATATCGTCGTCGAAGTCCGGCCTCTTACTGACCCCATTGACGACGATGTGGATCGCATCCTGTCTTATGACCGGGTGACGGAATCCATTGCCTATGAGCTCGCGGCCGAGCGTCTGAACCTGCTTGAAACCCTGGCCGAACGTGTGGCCGAACGTATCTTGCATGAACCTCAGGCTGTAAGGGTCTTTGTTCGCATCGAAAAACTGGATCGTGGTCCGGGCGCTCTTGGGGTTGAGATCGTACGCGGGAAAGACTCGGTTCATCACGACGTGACCGAGGAAGACCGCCCGCATCCCCGTCTGGTCTACCTATCGAATGACGCCATCGCCTCGGACAATCTGACCGGGTGGATCGACCAGTTGCAGAACCGCCAGCGCCCGCTGATCCTGTGTGTGGGGGCGTCAGACCTGGCTGCGCCGCAAACCGGCCACGCAATGACACAGCGCCGGATTGACCTGCTTGCGATCGAGCAAAACGCGTGGGTTCTGGCCGCACGCGATCACCGCTGCAAGGTGGTTTCAACTCGGACGGAACTGGACTGGGCCATGAAGAACGGCCAGATCTGCGTCTGGGCCCCGTCCAAGATCGTTCTGGACGCGGTGGATGGCCCTTCTGCCGCGCCCTCCGACGCCGTGGCTCTGGCCGCATGGTTTGCCGCGACCTTTGAAGCCAGTGAGATGATGGTCATCGGCGGCGAATTGCCGAAAGCGCCCAAAACCCCCCTGCGGGCTGTGGCCGTGGATCAGGCCCAATTGTGAGCATCTATTTCAGACCGCTGGTTCAGCACGGCCAGACCCGGCCCGCTGGCGCGTATTCTCTGGCCGGTCAGCCCCTGTGGTTTACCCATGTCGAAACGCTTGGGCGCGATACTACACCGCAGATCATGTCGGCATCGGATATTCCCGGTGGGGCGCTGGCGCGTTTGACCGGCCCGCGCGCACCCATCGCCGGGCTGGATATGCAGGTGCCGCATGTCATGGGCATTCTCAACACCACGCCTGACAGTTTCTCGGACGGGGGCGTTCACAGCTCGGTCGAGGCCGCCCGCGATGCCGCTGCAAGGATGGTGGCGCATGGGGCCACCATTCTGGATATCGGCGGGGAATCAACGCGCCCGGGCGCGGATTTCATTCCGGCAGATCAGGAAATTACCCGCACCCGCCCGGTGATCGAGGCGATTCGCGCTCAAACGGATGCCCTAATTTCAATCGACACCCGCAAAGCCAGCGTCGCCAAAGCGGCGTATGCGGCGGGCGCGGGGCTGGTCAACGACGTCTCGGGGTTCACCTTCGATCCCGAACTGGCGCCGTTTTGCGCCGCCAAGGGCACACCAGTTTGCGTCATGCATATGCAGAGCGATCCGGCCACGATGCAGGAAAACCCCAGCTACGACAACGTGTTGCTGGATGTTTACGACTTCCTCGAATCCCAGATCGCTCTGCTGGAAAGCCTGGGGCTTCGGCGCGACCTGATCATGGTCGATCCGGGCATCGGTTTCGGCAAGACCGAGGATCATAACCTGACCTTGCTGCGCAATCTCAGCCTGTTTCACGGGCTTGGCTGCCCGATCCTGCTGGGTGTGTCCCGCAAGGGCTTTATCGGAACGATTGGACAGGAGCCTGACAAGACTGCCCGCGCGCCGGGTTCAATTGCCGTGGCTTTGGCCGGATTGTCTCAGGGCGTGCAGATCATTCGCGTTCACGACGTCGCCGAGACCGCTCAGGCCTTGCGCCTATGGGCTGCTGTCCGGTAATCCGGTCTCACGGAAAATCACGGAGTGACACCAATGCGCAAGCTGTTCGGAACCGACGGGGTGCGGGGCACGGCCAACACGCATCCGATGACGGCGGAAATGGCGTTGCGCATCGGGGCTGCGGTGGGGCGCTATTTCCGGCGTGACGCGACCGGTGTGCACCGGGTCGTCATCGGCAAGGACACGCGCCTGTCCGGCTATATGCTGGAAAACGCGCTGACCGCCGGTTTGACGTCGACGGGAATGAATGTGCTGTTGCTGGGGCCGGTCCCCACGCCTGCGGTGGGTCTGATGACCCGGTCGATGCGGGCCGATCTGGGTGTCATGATCTCGGCCAGCCACAACCCGGCAGAGGACAACGGCATCAAGTTCTTTGGCCCAGACGGCTATAAACTGTCCGATCAGGCCGAGATCGACATCGAAAAGCTGATCGACGAAGGTGTCCGGCCTGCTCAGGCCCAGAATATCGGACGGGCGCGTCGTGTTGATGACGCCCGGTTCAGATATGGCGAGCGTGTGAAATCCTCGCTGCCGCGCGATGTGCGTCTGGATGGCCTGAAGGTGGTGATCGACTGTGCCAATGGCGCCGCCCACCGCACCGCGCCCGAGGTTCTTTGGGAACTGGGCGCAGACGTGATCCCGATCGGGATTTCGCCCAACGGGAAGAACATCAACCTCAACTGCGGATCGACCAAGCCGCAGCTGGCCGCCGAAACCGTCGTGGCGCATGGCGCTGACGTTGGTGTCTGTCTGGACGGCGACGCGGATCGGGTCGTTATCGTCGACGAAACCGGTCAGGTCGCCGATGGCGATCAGCTTATGGCGTTGCTGGCGACGGCCTGGAAAAAATCCGGGCAGTTGAAAGGCAATGCCCTTGTGGCCACCGTGATGTCCAATCTCGGGCTCGAACGGCACCTGTCGTCACACGGTATGCGGCTGGAACGCACAGCTGTCGGCGACCGCTATGTGGTCGAACGTATGCGCGAAGGTGGCTTCAACCTGGGCGGTGAACAATCCGGTCATATCGTGATGAGCGATTATGCCACCACCGGCGATGGCCTGATGGCCGGTCTGCATTTCCTGGCCGAGATGGTTCTGTCCGGTCGCAAAGCCTCGGACTTGTCCAAGCAATTCGAAACCGTGCCGCAGCTGCTGAAGAACGTCCGCTATGCCAACGGCCAAACTCCGCTTGAAGTTCAAAGCGTTAAAGCCGCCATTGCCGATGCCGAGGCGCGGCTGAACGGGCATGGCCGGTTGCTGATCCGCAAATCCGGTACCGAACCGCTGATCCGTGTTATGGCCGAATGCGAGGATGACGCGCTGCTGGTGCAGGTCGTCGACAGTATCGTGGCCGAGGTCGAAGCCGCCGCAGGCTAGCGCCCGAACAGAACCTTGCGCAGGCTGAACCATTGGCTGATGGCCATGCCTGTCAGGATCAGGGCCAGGGCGACGTAGAACCGCAGGGGCAGGGCCTCGGACAGGATCCAGGCCCCGAACACCATCGACCAGATCGGCACCTGATAATTCACCAGTGTCAGGAACACCGACCCGGCGCTGCGGGTGATCGAAACCCGCAGCAAATTGGCGAATGCTGTGGGGATCAGGCCAAGCACGATCAGGGCCAGCGATGGGCGGTTGCCCTGCCATGTGGGGATGCCTTCGACCAGCAGCATGATGGGCACCAGCAGAACAGCGCCGACCAGCAGGGTCAGCGCGGCCAGCGCCAGCGGCTCGACCGGCGGGCAACGCCGCGTCAGGATCGATGTCGAGGCATAGCAGAGGGCGGCCGAGATACAGGCCAGCTGCGCCAGCGGCTCGGTTCCTTGACCCAGCTTTGCTAGACCGGGTCCGATCAGGACCAATGCGCCGGAAAACCCAAGGCACACGCCCAGAAACCGACGCAGGTTCAGCGGCTCATCTGAAAAGAAATGCGCCAGCGGCAACACCATCAGCGGAATTGCAGCCATGGACAACCCTGCAAAAGCCGAGGGTACATATTGCTGCCCCCAGCTGAGCAGCATGAAAGGCACCGCAGTCGACAGCACGCCAATCAGCAGGATTGATGTAGTCAGCGCGGGTGTCAAAACCGGCATGCGGCGCCCGGTGATCCGCATCAGGACAAGCAACGTCACCGCCCCCAATGTGGTGCGCGATGTCGCCACGGTAATCGGGCCATAGCCTTCCAAAGCCATCGCGACGACCATGAATGTGCCGCCCCAAATAAGCCCCAGCGTGAAAACGCCGCTCCAGTCCTGCTTCGTGGGTTGTTCAACCATTCCATCCCCTTATCCCGCGTGCGCGCCGGTGTCACGGGCTGATCTTGACTTAACGTTAGTTTGTACTTACCGTAAGCAATGACTTACGAAATGACATTTTCAGCCTTAGGCGATGCAACCCGCAGGCAGGTGTTCGAAGCCGTCGCCAGCCAGCCTCAGGCAGTGGGCGAACTTGCGTCAAAGCTGCCGGTAAGCCGACCGGCCGTCTCGCAACATCTCAAGGTGCTGTCGGATGCCGGGCTGGTGACATGCCACGCGAAAGGGACGCGCCGGATCTATGCGGTGCGCCCCGAGGGGCTGGCAGAGCTGCGCTCATGGCTCGACCGGTACTGGACCGACGTGATGAACAGCTTTGCAGATGAGGTGACCAGAGCAGGAGAGAGGCCATGACAGACCCGATTGTCAAAACAATTGTCGTAAGTGCCTCAGCTGCGCGTGCTTTCGACATCTTCGTCAACCGCATCAGTACATGGTGGCCGCTGGACAGCCACGCGGTGTCCGCATCGCAGGGACAACCGGCAAGGGACGTGGTTTTTGAACCCCGGATCGGTGGCGCGGTCTATGAGGTCATGTTCGACGGAACCCGTGCTGACTGGGGTCAGGTGCTGGCAATCGATCCCGGCCGATCCGTGGCATTCACCTGGCATCCGGGCACCAACAGCGGGTCTCCTACGCGCGTCGATGTGCGTTTTGAGGATTGCGGTTCGGGGCAGGCCAAAGTCACCTTGACGCATTCCGGCTGGGACGTCTGGGCAGATGAAGCGCCCCAAAAGCGCGGCGGCTACGATACGGGATGGGATTTGGTGCTGGGCGAATGTTTTGCCAATGCAGTCTGAAAATGAAAAAGGGCGACCGCCTGGGCCGCCCTTTGCCTGACATCGGTCAGACTTAGTTCTTTTCTTTGTCGACCATCTTGCCGGCCGAGATCCACGGCATCATGCCGCGCAGCTTGGCGCCGGTCGCTTCGATCATATGCTCGTCATTGGCGCGGCGCGACGCTTTGATGGTCGGCTGGCCAACGGCGTTTTCCAGCATGAAGTCACGGACGAATTTGCCCTGCTGGATGTCGTCCAGAACCGCTTTCATGCGGGCCTTGGTCTCGTCGTATTTCAGGATGCGCGGACCGGTGACATACTGGCCATACTCAGCCGTGTTCGAGATCGAGTAATCCATGTTGGCAATGCCACCTTCATAGATCAGGTCAACGATCAGCTTCACTTCGTGCAGACACTCGAAATAGGCCATCTCGGGTGCGTAACCGGCCTCGACCAGAGTTTCAAAGCCGCAGCGGATCAGTTCGACCAGACCACCGCACAGAACGGCCTGTTCGCCGAACAGGTCGGTTTCGCATTCTTCGCGGAAGTTGGTCTCGATGATGCCCGAGCGGCCGCCACCGATGGCCGAGCAGTAGGACAGGCCGATTTCCAGCGCCTTGCCGGTTGCATCATTGTGAACCGCGACCAGGCAGGGCACGCCGCCGCCTTTGGTGTATTCGCCGCGCACGGTGTGGCCAGGGCCTTTGGGGGCCATCATGATGACGTCAACACCGTCTTTTGGCTCGATCAGGCCGAAGTGGACGTTCAGGCCGTGGGCAAAGGCGATGGCGGCACCAGGCTTGATGTTGTCATGGACGTATTTCTTGTAGGTTTCGGCCTGCAACTCGTCGGGCATGGTGAACATGATGACGTCGCACCAGGCAGCCGCTTCGGCGATGCCCATCACTTGTAGACCTTCCGCTTCGGCTTTCTTGGCCGAGGGCGAGCCTTCGCGCAGGGCGATGACCAGGTTCTTGGCACCCGAGTCGCGCAGGTTCAGCGCGTGGGCGTGACCCTGGCTGCCATAGCCCAGGATAGCCACTTTCTTGTCTTTGATCAGGTTGATGTCGCAATCGCGATCGTAATAGACGCGCATTTTGCCGGTCCTTTCTGGTTTGGTTGGGGCGGTTCTACCTGCCGTGCGTCGGATTGGCGATAGGGTTGGGCTTGAGTATTTGTAAAAAAGATGAAGAATAATTCTTGAAAACGGAAAATACTGAAAAAATCATGCTTGACGATATCGACCGGCGCATTTTGCGTCACTTTCAGGCGAACCCCAGCCTGACCACCGCGGAACTTGCCGATCTGTGCCGGATCAGCGCAGGTGTCTGTTGGCGCAGGCTGGAAAAGATGCAGGCAGCCGGGATCATCGAAGGGCAGGAGGCGGTGATCGACTGGACCGCGATGGGCTATGCTGTCGAAGTCTCGCTTCGGATCACCCTGGACAAGACACAGGCCCGCGCCTTTGACGAGTTTATGGAAGAGGCCCGCAACGTGGCCGAGGTGATCGAAATCCAGACATTTCTGGGACGGGTGGATGTCCGGCTGTCCGTTATAGCGCGGGATATGAAGCACTATCAGCAGCTTTATCGGGACCGGATCCTGACCCTGCCGCATATCGCCGATATCGAAGCGCTGATGCATATCGCGCGGGTCAAGCGGGACGAGGTGTTACCGGTATGATCGAGCTGGACGAGATTGACCGCCGTCTGCTGCGTGCGTTGCAACAGGACGCCACCCAAAGCGCAGGTGCCCTGGGTCGGAGGTTCAACCTGTCTCAGCCCGCCACCTGGCGGCGTATCCGCAGGTTGGAGGACGCCGGGATCATCAAGGGCCGGCGGCTGCGTCTGAATGCCGAGGCGCTGGGATTCGGTGTGACCGTGTTTCTGGGGGTCAAGCTGGCGCGCAAGGGACAGATCAGCCTTGAGGATTTCGAACGCGCCGTAAGTGCCATCCCCGAAGTGCAGACCGTCGAGCATGTTCTGGGATTGTACGACTACCGCTTGCGCGTCGTGGCGCGGGACCTGTCCGATTTCGAACGCGTGTTGCGGCGCCGGATCATGACGCTGCCCGGCGCAGGCGATGTCGAGGCGAACGTCCTGCTGAGCGAGGAACGGCTGCCCGGTCCGATTGGGTGACGTGCCTTAATATCTGGTGCGGATGTAATATCCGGGATGATGGGTCAGGCGGGCAAACGTGATCGGTTTGTCTTCTTTCCAGGTGGTGCGCTCCATCTGGATCATCGACGCGCCCGCCGTGGTGCCCATGAATTCCGCCAGCCTTGCGTCAGCGGAAATCGCGCAGAACGCAACCTCGGCATCGTTGAACGGAGCGGCATTCAGCAACCACTCATGCGGTCCTTGCTGGGTCAGGTCGGCGTTTTCCACATCGGGGACGGTTTCGATATTGATCCAGCGCTCTTCAAGCTGGAACGGGCGGTTGTCCGCGTAATGCATACAGACGACATGCAGAACCCGCGTCTCGGCGGGGACATCAAGCTGAGAGGACAGCCAGCGGGGGCAGGCCTCGACAGTCCGTTCCACCAGCGCATAGCGATAGACGGCATTCTGGCTTTCGACCATCTGCCGCGCCAGCGAGAATTCCAGCTTGGCGTGTTTGCTGGGCTCTTTCTTGACCCGCGTCCCGCTTTTGCGCTTGCGTTCGATGAAACCCTGATCGGCCAGTTCCCTGAGGGCACGGTTCACCGTCGCGCGGGCGCAATTGAATTCTTCGGCCAGTTGCGTTTCGGTCGGCAGTAATGATCCCTGAGGCCACACGCGGCTTTCAATACGTCGTTTTACTTCATCTCGAACGGACTGGAAGTTAATACGCTTTTGTATCGTCACAGGAAAAATATCCCTTCAAGTAAAAAGTGTGCGCATCTGTTCAGAAGCAAGCAGAAGTGTAAAGGGGAAGTGACACTGGTTGGCGTCATTTTCTTGTGTTCCCAGTGTTATACAGCACCGAATGGGTCGATTTTACCCGCATTCCGTCGCGTCACTTTTTGTCGCGAAATGGCTTTACTGGCCAAGGTAAAGAGACCAAGACTGCACTGACGATATTGAAAGGACGCCATATGCCTGCCTTGCTGAAGAACGTTGACCCGAACGGGCTCGAAGAATTCTCGGTCGTATTCACCGATCGCTCGCTGAACCACATGTCCCAAAAGTTTCAGGGGGTAATGCGCGACATCTCGGCCATGCTGAAAGAGGTGTACAAGGCAGACGGGGTGGCCATCATTCCGGGCGGCGGTACCTATGCGATGGAGGCGGTTGCCCGGCAATTCGCGCGCGGGGCGGATGTTCTTGTGGTCCGGAACGGGTGGTTTTCGTACCGCTGGAGCCAGATCATCGAAAGCGGCGCCCTGACCAGCTCGACCACCGTGATGAAGGCGCGCGAGACCGGAAATGCCAGCCCGTCCCCCTTTGCGCCCGCACCGATTGACGAAGTCGTCGCAACGATTCGCGAACAGAAACCCGGCGTTGTGTTCGCACCGCATGTTGAAACGGCGGCGGGTGTCATCCTGCCGGATGACTATGTGACCGCCCTGGCCAGCGCGGCGCATGAGGTGGGTGCATTGATGGTGCTGGATTGCATCGCATCCGGGTGTGCCTGGGTGGATATGAAAGCCACCGGCGTCGACGTCCTGATCTCGGCCCCGCAAAAGGGCTGGAGCGCATCGCCTTGCGCCGGTCTGGTCATGCTGTCCGAACGGGGCGAGGCGCGTCTGGAACAGACAAGCTCGGACAGTTTCGCCATCGACCTGAAGAAGTGGCGCCAGATCATGCAGGCCTATGAAAACGGTGGTCACGCCTATCACGCCACAATGCCCACCGATGCGCTGCTGGCTTTCCGCGATACCATGGCAGAAACCAGGGGGTACGGGTTCGAAAAGCTGCGCAAGGCGCAATGGGCATTGGGCGACGGCGTGCGGGCGATGTTGAAAGAGTATGGTATTGTCTCGGTGGCTGCTGACGGTTTCGGCGCGCCCGGCGTTGTGGTCAGCTACACCTCGGACCCCGAAATCCAGAACGGCAAGAAATTTGCCGCTCTGGGGATGCAGATCGCGGCCGGGGTGCCGCTGCAATGTGACGAACCCGAAGGCTTCAGCACCTTCCGTCTGGGCCTGTTCGGATTGGACAAGCTTTATGATGTGGACGCCACCATCGCGCGCCTGAAGCGTGTGCTGGATCAGGTTCTGTAAACGGGCCGGGCCTTAGCGAACGCCAAGGCCCATCTGCATCAGCGTCTTGCGCACAGGCGGCAGGGAATACAGCGCGCTCAGCCCCATTGCGCGCGCATCCCGCAGCGGGCGCGCCTCGATCATCGAGGCGCGGTTCAGCAGATCAATCCCTTTGACCCGCATCTCGATCTCGGTGTGGCGCGCCTTGTGATAGGCGTCCAGCATCTGCGCGTCGCCCAGATCTTCGGGCCGGGACTGCGCCAGATCCAGCAGGCAGCGCAGATCGCCCAATGACATGTTCAGCCCCTGCGCGCCAATGGGGGGCACCACATGCGCGGCCTCGGCCATCAGGGCAATGCGCTCACCCGCCAGCCGTTCCGCGGACTGGCTGATGATCGGCCAGATCGTCCGGCGCGATGCCAGCCTCAAGGGGCCAAACAGGCCACAGGACCGTTCCGTCATCGCAGCCTCAAACGCTTCGGCATCAAGGGTCAACAGGTCAACGGCATTCGGCCCGCGTTCCATCCAGACAATGGCGGACGAAGGCTGCCCCTGCCAATCGGGCAGCGGAACCAATGTGAACGGCCCGCCAGACCTGTGTATCTCGGTCGAGACATTCTCGTGCGGAATAGGATGCGTCACCGCAAACGCCAGCGCTTTCTGCCCATACCGTGTTGTATGCACGTTGATACCGGCGGCCTCGCGCATGGGTGAGTTGCGCCCATCTGCGGCCAGCACCAGCTTGCAGCGGATGCGGCTGCCGTCGCTCAGGCCAACGCGGGCTTCGGCAGTGCGGGTGAACAGGCTGACGGTCCCGGTGCCGGGGCGGAAATCGACATTCGGCAGCTCTGCCAGCCGTGCGACCATCTCCCGGCGCAACAGCCAGTTGGGCAGGTTCCAGCCAAACGGTTGCTCGGAAATGTCGGCTGCGTTGAAATCGCGTATGACGCGGGGTTCGGGCACGTCCCCGCCGGCATCGACAATACGCATGATCTGCAAGGGGGCCGCATGGGCATCCAGCCGCGCCCACAGGCCGCATTGCTCCAGCAGGCCGCGCGCAGGTTGCAGAAAGGCGGTGGTGCGCAGGTCAGACCCGTCCACATCCCGTTCGGTGATCGGTGGCGCGGGATCTACACACACCACGTCAAACCCGGCGGTTCCAAACGCCGCCGCTGCGGTCAGACCGGCGATTCCACCGCCGGAAATCAGGATGTCACAACTGTCAGTCATGGCGCCTCTCATCAGTTCGGGCAGACCCTAGTTCGGTTCCGCCCCCTGCGCCAAGTGACATCCTGTCCCGTATCTCAGCCGCGTGAGATCAGGATCAGGACAAGGAACATCACCGGCACCATCATCAGGGCAGGGATGTAAAGGCCGGGAAGGCCGAACACCATGGCGGAACAGCCCCACATGCTGAGGACCGCGCCGACGGTATAATACAGGTCCTCCGCCTTGGCGTTGGCCGCGTCGCGGGCCAGCCACCCAAAAACCGGAATTGCAAAGAATAGGCGCTGCCAAACCGGCAGGCGTCCGGGCATCTCGATCGCACTCATGGGGCTTCTCCGTTCTGTTCGTCGCTCCAGCGCATATAGGGCTGCGCATGCGGGTGCAGAACGTACGGATCGTCGCAGTGTGACAGGCTACCGCAGGCGGGCCAGAAATGCGGTCAGATCATCCGTGTGATGGTGGATGTGATCGGCCTCATGCGGGTCCGGGGCGACATGAACCGTGCGCATTCCCATCTCATGCGGGGCGGCCAGATTACGCGGGTCATCCTCGAACATGGCGGCCTTGTCAGCCTGAATGCCATCCTGTGCAAAGATGGCTTCAAAGGCGGCTTTCTCGGGCTTTGGCCGATACCCGGCATGTTCGACGCCATAGATTGCATCAAACAGCCCCGAAAGCCCGCGCGCCTGCAAAACCCGCTCGGCGTAGGGTGCGCTGCCATTGGTGTAGACGATGCGCCGTCCGGGCAGGGCGCGAATGTGATCGGCCAGCTCTGCATCCGGGTCCATATGGCTCATGTCCACCTGATGCACCGCGTGCAGATAGGGCTCGGGGTCCAGATCATGTTCGGCCATCAACCCGGCCAGCGTAGTGCCGTATTGGCGCCAGTACTGCCCGCGCAGCCTGTCGGCCTCGGCCCGGTCCACGCCGATGGCCTGCACCACGTAATCCGTCATCAGAACTTCGATCTGATCGAACAGCTGCATATGCGGCGGATAGAGGGTGTTATCCAGATCGAACACCCATTGCGTGACATGACTGAAGGACGGTTTGACCATGGCTTGGGTTTAGGGCGCGGGCGGGGTGTTTTCAATGCCGTACTTGATTGACGCCCCCAGAGACGGATAGACATGTCCGAACGAGGAGACAGAATACCCCATGAGCCAGACCCGATCCCCCACCAAGGATGCCTATAGCCTGATACTCGAAGCCATTGATGTCGGCGTCTACAAGCCCGGCGATCGTCTGGTTGAAAGCGAGCTGGCAGAACGGTTCGGGGTGTCGCGCACCCCGATCCGCGAAGCGTTGCAACGCCTGGAAACCCAGTCTCTGCTGGAACGGGACGGTCGGTCACTGATCGTGGCGTCGCTGGACCACAACCAGATGGCCGAGCTTTATATCGTGCGGCGCGAACTGGAAGGGCTCGCCGCGCGGCTGGCTGCCAAACACGCCACCGAAGAAGAGATCAGGGTTCTTCAGGACATGGTTCTCGAAGATGACAAGCTGGTGGGCGATCCGATGGCGCTGTCACGTGCCAACCGGCGCTTTCACGAACAGATCCATCTGGCCTCGCACAACCGCTACCTTGTCCAGCAGCTTGATCTGGTGCACCGGACAATGGCCTTGATGGCGACTACGTCCTTGGCCGTGCAGGGGCGCGGAGAGATTGCCCAGAGCGAACATAAAGGCATTGTCGAAGCCATTGCCGCGCGCGATGAAGAGGCGGCGGGGCGGGCGCTCAAGGACCATATCTCGATCGCGTTCATGACGCGCCTGAAACAGGACGCAAGCCGCCGCGACAAGTGATTATCAGGTCAGCGGCTCGTCTTCGCTGGCCTGCCCGTGCTGGGTTTTGTCCCAGAAAAACGGGTTGGTCGCCAATTCCCACAGCGCCTTGTAACCGGCAATCACGCCCAGCGGGAAATAAAGAAACATCGTCGGAACCCAAAGCAAAAGAAACCGCCGCTCACGCGCGGATACGGCGATCAGGCCAACGCCGATACTCAGCCCCTCTGCCACCAGAAACAGCCCGATCAGCGCGTTTGAGATGGATTGCGGCAGAATAGGTCCCATCGGATTGGCCAGCCCCAGACTCGACAGCCAGAATACCCAGAGAACGGGTGCCAGCAGAAATTGCCCCAGCGTACCCAGAAAGAACGCCTGAAGGCCCAGAAATCTGGCACCTCCAAGGTCACGCCACAGCATTTGCGGGCTGCGCATATGCACCAGATACGTGACCATGAACCCCTTGAGCCAGCGCGAGCGCTGTTTGACCCAGGGCCAGGCCCGGAAATTCGCCTCTTCATATGTTGTGGTATCCACCATTTCGGTCCGGTAGCCGGCCCGGCACAGCCTTAGGCCCAGATCAGCATCCTCGGTGACGTTATGGGCATCCCAGCCGCCAAGTTCCAACAGCTTGTCGCGACGGAAAAAGAACGTGGTGCCCCCAAGTGGCACTACCAGCCCCATGCGGGCGATCCCCGGCAGGATCACGCGGAACCAGCTGTTGTATTCGATGGTAAAGCAGCGTGACCGCCAGTTTGTGCGCGGGTTGTAGTAATCCAGAACTCCTTGCAGGCACACCACATCCGGCGCGGCCTGGGTGAAATGCGCTACCACGCGCTCAATCTGATCCGGTTGTGGGGCGTCCTCTGCATCCCAGACGCCAACGAAGTCGCCCCGGCAGAAATCCAGCGCGTAATTCATGGCGCGGGGTTTGGTGGTCAGCCCGTTCAGCTCAGGCACCTCGACGATGCGCATCCAGCTGGGCAGGCTCACCTGTGCAAGGGCATTGCGCGTCACGTCATCCTTTTCCTCAAGCACAAGGATGACATCCAGCAACGCCTTGGGATAGGTCAGCCGCTGCAGCCTGTGCACCAGAGCGTTCGCGATCTCGCGCTCCTTGTACAATGGCACCATGATCGACACGCAGGGCTGCCGCAATGTGATGGCCGCTTCGGTGTGGTCCGGCTGCGTTCTCAGGCGATGCCAAAGATAAGCCAGCGTGCCAGCCATCCGAAAGACCGCAAAAAGCACCAGAGTTCCCACAGCCATGCCCAGCATCGCCAGCAGGCCAAACGCCGGGAACATGGCAAACAGCCCCAGCACACACAACAGGGCCACCGAAGGCCCCACGCGCGACCTGAGGGTCCAGTTGCGGCAGCTTTGCGCGGGATCAACCCGCGTTTCCGCCGATCTGGCCAGAGACCCCGAGAATTGCCGCGCAATCGTTCGGTCAATCTGATCAGAGGCCGCCAGCACCGGGATCACGGCATAATCGCATTCCCGCATCCCGGCGGTCACGGTTGCGAACCGGTCGGGCCGGGCGGTGGCCACCAGAACAAGGGGGCCAATCCGCATCCAGGGGATGACATTGTGTTTCAGCCAGAAGTCGACCGGCATCAACCCGCTCAGTTCCGACATCGGCGGGATCTGTTCAAGATCGGCAATCTGCCAGCCGGATTGCGCGGAAAGCGCGCGCAACACGTCCTGCCGGGTGGCATAGCCTTCGCCGACCAGTATCTCTCCCAGCGGAGCGTTCTGTCTGGTTTGCTGGCTCAGCGCATGGTCCAGCTGGGATCGGGTTATGGCCCCGGTTTCCAGCAGGCAGGTGCCCAGCGGCTTCCGATACCCGGGCGCGGGGATCGGTGCGGCGGACGTGAAATCCAGAAGATTAAGCTCAGCCATAACAAAACCCTGGCGCAGTTACCTACACTCAGGGTTGTTCGATCAGGGTTAACGCCCGGTTAACACTGCACAGACAAGCAGTTATGCTTGCTCTTTCTTCTTTTCCATGGCCTCGGCAAAGCGCTCGAACAGATAGAAACTGTCCTGCGGTCCGGGCGATGCCTCGGGGTGGTGTTGCACCGAATAAACCGGCCGGTCCGCCATGCGGATACCGCAGTTCGAGCCGTCAAACAGCGACCGGTGGGTTTCCACGACGCCATCGGGCAGGGATTGCGCATCGACAGCGAAACCGTGGTTCATCGACGTGATCTCGACCTTTCCGGTGTCCAGGTCCTTGACCGGGTGGTTCGCGCCGTGGTGGCCGTGGTTCATCTTGACCGTCTGACCACCCAGCGCCAGCGCCAGCATCTGGTGTCCAAGGCAGATGCCGAACACAGGCAGGTCTGTCGTCTCCAGAATCTCTTTGATCATCTGCACGGCGTATTCACCCGTTGCCGCCGGATCGCCGGGGCCGTTCGACAGGAACACACCGTCAGGCTGATGCGCCAGCACGTCGGCTGCGGTGGCAGTCGCGGGCAGAACGGTAACGTCACACCCAGCGGATGCGAGGCAGCGCAGGATGTTGCGCTTGGCGCCATAGTCAACGGCAACGACCTTGTGGGCAGGGGCCTTCTGACGTTGGTACCCATCCGGCCAGGCCCACCGCATCTCATCCCAGCGATAGCTTTGGGCGCAGGTGACATCCTTGGCCAGGTCCATGCCTTCCAGCCCTGCAAAACCACGCGCGGCGGCGACCAGCGCCTCGATGTCAAAATTTCCCTCGGGATCATGGGCCAGCGCCACATGCGGCGCGCCCTGCTGGCGGATGGCACGGGTCAGGCGGCGGGTATCGACACCCCCGATGGCGATGCGCCCCCGACGCGCCAGCCAGCCCTTGAGCTCCTCGGCCGAGCGCCAGTTTGATGGCTCGGTCGGATCCCATTTCACGACCATGCCCGCCGCGACCGGATCACCGGTTTCGTCATCTTCCGGGTTCACGCCGACATTGCCGATATGAGGGAATGTAAAGGTCACGATCTGCCCGGCATAAGAAGGGTCGGTCATGATCTCCTGATATCCGGTCATCGCGGTGTTAAAGCACAGCTCGGCCACGGTTTGCCCGGTCGCGCCGAAGCCTGCGCCGTAAAACAGGGTTCCATCGGCCAAAGCCAGACATGCGGTGGGCTTGGACGGGGCATTCGGGGCCATGGCGCGACTCTCCTGTAGGGTAAATCGGCGCATACCTAAGGGGGTTGCGCGTCTGGGTCAAGTCTGTTCAATTTTTGGGCTATTGTTGTTTTTCAATGGTTTAGCTGTATTCACCCCCGGTTGTGTCAGGCTTTTTGTTTCGATATGGTCGGGGTTCCGTTGTCATGGGGATGGACAAACCAAATGGACATGCGATCACGGGTGAATGCCGCCCTGAAGCAAGCAATGAAAGACAAAGCAGCCGAGCGTCTGTCGACGCTGCGGTTGATCAACGCCGCCATCAAAGACCGCGACATCGCGGCACGTGCGTCCGACAATGAAGAAGCAAAGGGATGCAGCGACGCAGAGGTTCTTGAAATCCTTGGGAAAATGACCAAGCAGCGCAAGGAAAGCGCCCGCGCCTACGAAGAGGGCGGTCGCCTGGATCTGGCCGAACGCGAGATTCGCGAAGTCGAGGTGATCGAGGAATTTCTGCCCAAACAGCTGGATGACGATGAGGTCAGCAAGGCCATTCAAACCGCCATCACGGCAACCGGCGCGGGTTCGATCCGCGATATGGGCAAGGTGATGGGCGAGTTGAAAACGCGCTATACCGGCCAGATGGATTTCGGCAAGGTCGGTCCTATGGTCAAGGATCACCTGTGCGCAGCCTCAAACGGAGATTGCTGAGGCACTGGGCCTCGGAAAACATTACTGCGCGACCGGCTCGCGCAGTCTTAGGACCAGCTCGTCATAAAGCGTGATCCGCTCATCTTCGGACAGAAACGCCCCGATTTCGACCTCGCGCCCGTCTCCGACAAGGGTGACATAATGTGGAACCGGGCCGCCTTTCTTGTGCATCGCGGGCCGCGCCCAATAGCGGTTGCAAGACCATTCGTGCTGCTCTTTGCCGGGGGTGTGGTGCACCAGCCGCGCATGTGTGCCCGACAGGGTCAGAACCTCGAAAACACTGCGGGCGCGGTAGTTGGTCTTGATGGCCAGCCACAGCCCCAGCACAGTGATCAGCAGAAACGGCAGCAACCCCCACAGGATCACGGAACCAAGCGTGGCCAGCAGCGGGATCAGGCCAAATAGGAACACCGACAGGATCGTGATCATCGCCCCCCGCGGCGGCAGCGAGTTATGCGGCCAAAGCCGCAGTTCCTGTTCGGTTTCCGAGGTCTGATTCCACGTATAGGGCATACCGAGAACATAGCGCAGCGCCGCCTCATGTCGACGGGTTTTGATCAGACGACGTGGCCGACCCGAGACCAGGACAGGGCGTCATCCAGACGATCGTCACCCCAGAACACCTCTTGCCGGACAACAAAGCTGGGGGCGCCGAAAACACCCAGTTTGACGGCGGTTTCGGTTTCCGCCTCAAGGGCCGCGACGATGTCGTCGCCCTGCGCGCGTGCCAGGGTCAGTCGGGGGTCCTGCTGACACCGCAAAAGCGCCTCGGACAGCGCACTTTCGCGACCGGCTTCCACCCCTTCCTCGAACCAGATGCGATAGAGCGTTTGGGTGAACGTCACGCCCCAGCCATCCATCATTCCAAGCAACGCAACCTGATTGGCCAGTGGCAGATTGGAAATCGGATAGGGCGCGGGCAGGTTGGCGTGGATGTGGTACTTGGCACAGCGGCGTTCGATGTCGCGCCACATGTAAGCCGATTTCACAGGCTTTCCGGCAAAAGGGATGTTCTGCTGGGCCGACATCACCGTGCGCACGTTGAACGGGCGCCAGTTCACCGTGGCGTCATGCTGGGCGCACCATTCCTCCAGACGCATCACGGTCAGGAAGCTGTACGTGCTGCCAATGGAATACCAAAAGTCGATCTCGGGCATTGCCGACCCTCCGACTGTTCCGTCCGCACATCATAGCCGATTTCGTCGCACTTGGCGAACGCGGGGTGAGAGCAAAGAAAAACCCCGCCACCTAGGCGGGGTTTCTTGGATCAGGTCGGGATCAGTGCGCGTGGCCCTTGTCCCAGTCTTCCTGCTTGGGCAGCTGCTCGAACGTGTGTTCGGGCGGCGGGGTGGGCAGGGTCCATTCCAGCGTATCGGCATACTCGTTCCAGTAGTTGGGCCGTGTCTCGCGTGCGCCACGCAGCAGGGCGTAGATCACGATGCCGAAGAACAGCAGGAACGAGGCGAACGAGATAAACGCACCGATCGACGAAACATAGTTCCACTGCGCGAACGCTTCGGGATAGTCGATGTAGCGGCGCGGCATGCCCTGACGACCCAGGAAGTGCTGCGGGAAGAAGGTCAGGTTGGCGCCGATGAAGAACATCCAGAAGTGAACCTTGCCCCAGAACTCGGAATACTGGCGACCGGTCATTTTTGCGAAGTAGAAATACATCCCCGCAAAGATCGCAAAGACAGCACCCAAGCTCATCACATAGTGGAAGTGTGCCACCACATAGTAGGTGTCGTGATAGGCACGGTCCACGCCAGCCTGCGACAGCACCACACCGGTCACACCGCCAACGGTGAACAGGAACAGGAAGCCAAAGGCAAACAGCATCGGTGTCTTGAACTCGATGGAACCGCCCCACATGGTCGCGATCCACGAGAAGACCTTAACGCCCGTCGGAACCGCGATGACCATCGTGGCCAGCATGAAATAGGCCTGCTGACGCAGCGACATGCCAACGGTGTACATGTGGTGCGCCCACACGACAAAGCCCAGCACACCGATTGCGATAATCGCCCAGACCATCGGCAGGTAGCCAAAGATCGGCTTGCGCGAGAAGGTCGCGATGACATGGCTGATGATGCCGAAACCGGGCAGGATCACGATATACACTTCCGGGTGGCCAAAGAACCACAGGATGTGCTGATACAGGATCGGGTCACCGCCACCGGCCGGATCAAAGAAGGTAAAGCCAAAGTTGCGGTCCATCAGCAACATGGTGATCGCGCCCGCCAGAACCGGCAGCGACAGCAGAATCAGCCACGAGGTGACGAAGATCGACCAGCTGAACAGCGGCACCTTGAACAGGGTCATGCCGGGGGCACGCATGTTCAGGAAGGTGGTGATCATGTTGATCGCGCCGAGGATCGAGGAGGCGCCCGATACGTGCACGGCAAAGATCGCAAGGTCCATGGACATGCCGCCCTCGGTCGTGGACAGCGGCGGGTACAGAACCCAGCCCACGCCCGAACCCATCTGATCGTTACCACCCGGGCTCAGCAGCGAGGCCACACCCAGCGAGGTACCGGCAACATAAAGCCAGAAGGACAGGTTGTTCATCCGCGGGAACGCCATATCCGGCGCGCCGATCTGCAACGGCATGAAATAGTTGCCAAATCCGCCGAACAGGGCAGGGATGACAACAAAGAACATCATCAGAACACCGTGATAGGTGATCATCACGTTCCACAGATGCCCGTTGGGCGTACACGGGTCGGCCATGAAGCCTTCCAGGCACATGTACTGAACACCGGGGTGCATCAGTTCAAGCCGCATGTAAACGGTCATCAGAACCGAGATCAGACCGGCCAGAGCCGAAACGATCAGGTACAGAATCCCGATGTCCTTGTGGTTGGTCGACATGAACCAGCGCTGGAAAAAGCTGCGCTGGTCTTCATGGTCGTGACCATGAATGGCTGCGTCTGCCATTATAGGTGCCTCCTGTTGCAACTACACCGCGCAGCCGGACCTCTCCAACGCGCGGGATTCCTGCTGGTTTTAGAATGCGTAGGGGCGACCTTCAATGGCCGAGTTTGATCTGGATCAAGATAAATGGCCGCACCCCCCTTGAAAACGGGTGTTCGAGAAGCCGGGATCTGAGCGTTCGGGGGGGGCTGGTGATACAGCGGGCCTAGCGCCTGTGTTCAGGTCGCCCGCAATGGGTCCGTCTCTCAAAGCTGACCGGAAAGGCGTGAACCTTTGCCTCTGGCCAATCACCCGAACCGAGGACAGGGAAGGGGGGAGCCCCGAGACCTTCTAAGACATTCGTGCTTGCGCAGCGAACTACCTGTGGCCCACCCCGCCCTTGTCGCGCACCTTGAGGCGCATCGAGTTAGCCTGCCATCTAATAGGCTCACACAGCGTTCGGAACACCTTGAAGAAATGCTGATCACTCGATCTCGTTTTTGAATATCCTGCCGTCCTTCATGATCAGGTCGAAGTTTGCATCGGGGTCCGCGACCAGATCGATATCGTCCATAGGATTGCCATCGACGAGGATCAGATCAGCATAAGCGCCTTCCCGGATCACACCAAGCGGGCCTTCCTGGTACGGGTGGCGCGGTCCGGCGAGTTCTATCAATTCAGCATTTGTCGAGGTCGCCATTTTCAGAACCTCGTATGGCGTGTACCAAGTCTTCATCTTCGCCAGGAATTTGCCTTGTTTTTTCGCAAGCTCCGCATCGAAAAGCATATCTGTGCCGAATGCGACCTTCACGCCGATCTCTTTGGCCATATCGATTGAGGTCGTGGTGCCATCAGTAACCTCCACCCATTTCGCTGTGCTAACTGGGTCGCTGAATGAGAAAGCGTCCTCGTCGTCAAGCAATGGCTGGACAGACAACCAGACGCCGTTGTCCTTCATCATCTGTAGGGTTTCCCTGCTGAGCAAATTGCCGTGCTCAATGGTTTTGACCCCGGCTTCAATCGCCATTTGGGCAGCTGCATCGGTAAAGATATGCGAGGCGACGTAGGTATTGTAACTTTCTGCAACCGCGACGAATGCCTTCAACTCTTCGAGCGTGTATTGGCTCATGTCGAGCGGGTCATAGACCGACGAAACACCGCCACCGCCAGAAATCTTGATTTGCGAAGCGCCCATGCGCATGACTTCGCGGGCGCGCAGTGTGACGTCGTCAACCCCGTCCGCGATCAGCATCAGCCCCACACGGTTCCAATACCAAAGCGAGTCACCCGGGTTTGAAGGCGCGTCCTGGTAGGCACCGTAGTCAAAATGACCGCCCGTCTGGCTAATCGGAGGGCCAGAAGGCACGATTCGTGGGCCGGGAATTTCGCCCGCATCGATCATCTTCTTTGTCGCGAAGGGATTGCCGCCGACGTCTCGCACCGTCGTGAATCCGCGCATCAGCGTGTCTTCCGATCCCATGGCACCCCGGATTGCGATCTCGAGTATATCTCCGGAAATCACGGTGGTTTGAGCCGCGCAACAATATGAAGTGTGCCAGTGGACGTCGATGAGCCCCGGTATCATCGTGCGCCCGCCACCATCGATGACTGTCCCGCCCGCTACAGCGAGAGGTTCCGTGGTAACCGCAGTAATCAAGTTGTTGGTTACGACGACATTCGCACCTTCCAGTAGTTGTTCGCTTTCGCCGTCAAACACGTTCACGTTGGTGAACAGGATGGATGATCCATCCTGAGACATTGCCGGTGACCAGGCCAAGGCTAACGACAGCACGGTTATTGGAATACGGAAGAGAGCCGGCATTTACGAAATCCTTCTGAAGTCTGAACGGTCTGAAGATGCTCTTTCACGCTATACCTGTATATAACTCTGATCAACTTCACGTTCCGACCGTCGGAAATCCCAAGAGCCGCTCTGACAACGTTAAAAGGCGTCGGCGCGGCCTAGTTGACGAACGTCAGCTTCGTCCATCTGGCGGACCTTTGACTCGACCTGGATGAATTTCTCAAAAACTTAACCAGTTTACGTCCGATTAAGAGTTGCGAAATCTGTACTCTGCTGCCTAGGCAGGCATCACCTGTCGGGAACGCGCCGCATCTGTCTCTGAGGATGTGATCTCATGCCAAATCCAAGTGTACAAAACGTACAACGCCCTCTGAAAACCCGGTACATTTTGTACATTTCACGGCTCAATCCCCCGGCTTGACCCGGCGGGGCGGGTGGACCACAACTCGGGCAAAAGCCCCTCAAGGAACGGATGGCAACCATGGATTATGATCCCGACAACATCTTCGCCAAAATTCTGCGCGGCGAGATACCTTCGTCAAAAGTTTACGAAGACGCCGACACACTGGCCTTTATGGACATCATGCCTCGTGCCGATGGGCATTTGCTGGTGATCCCCAAAACGCCCTGCCGCAATGTGCTGGATGCCACGCCCGACCAACTGGCGGCGGTTATGAACACCGTTCAAAAGATGGCTCGTGCAGTGATGAAAGCCTTCGAGGCGGACGGTGTAACCATTCAGCAATTCAACGAAACCGCAGGCGGGCAGGAGGTTTTCCACCTCCATTTTCACATCCTGCCGCGTCATGACGGCGTGTCGATGCGCCCGTCTGGTAAAATGGGTGATTTCGACCTGATTGCCGAACATGCGGAGAAGATAAAACTCGCTTTGTAGTCAATATTTTACGGTCTGTCTGTGAGGTGATAATCCGGACGATTACCCACACCCGCCCGCGCATATCGCCGCGACCGGAGACAAGATATCCCGAAACCCTTCCTTGGGACCGACCAAGTGACTCAATAGCCGGATAACGCAGAAATCGCCTGCTCCCTTGCAACGCGAATTGGCCATAAGATTAAGCGGGAAGGGGGAAATGAATTGCCGTTCCGATTTGGGGTCGGAACGGCAGACTCGTAACCAAACACTTCTCGGATTTCGAGGGCGAGCCCTTGATCACCGGTTTAACATACCACTCACTCTTGATTGGCAGTTTCATATTACTCGTTAACAACTCTGGTGTATCCCAGAGAATTAAAATTTGCCTAAAGAATACCGTAAAACTGGATCGTTCTTGGTAAATTGCGACGTGTTTCGGAAACAGAGCCTTCCGCCCATCCATATTGTTGTATCAGGGTGCGACAGAATCTGATTCGACGACTGCTGAACCCCAGACAGAATCAGGTTTCCGAAGCGCCAAAAACCTCTTCAAAGGTTTTCTTCAAGGCAGCATCAAGATCATCCATAGTGACCGGAAGCCCCAGATCCACCAACGAGGTCACGCCGTATTCGCTGATCCCGCAGGGAACAATGCCCGAAAAATGCTCCAGGTCCGGTTCGACATTGACCGAAATGCCATGAAAACTGACCCATTTTCGCAAACGCAAGCCAATTGCCGCGATCTTGTCCTCTGCCGGTTTGCCAGTCACCGTCAGCGGTTTGTCGTCGCGCCGCACCCAGACACCAACGCGCCCGTCGCGTATTTCGCCGTGCACGTTGAACTCGGCCAGTGCTGATATCACCCAATTTTCCAGCTGCTTCACAAATTGGCGCACGTCGCGCCCGCGCTTGTTCAGGTCCAGCATGACATAGGCCACACGCTGACCGGGCCCGTGATAGGTGTACTCGCCGCCGCGTTTGCTTGCATAAACCGGAAAGCGGTCAGGATCGGTCAGGTCTTCGATCTTTGCCGACGTGCCTGCCGTATAAAGTGGCGGGTGTTCCAGCAACCAGATGCACTCCGCCGCGTCACCGCGCGCAATCCCGGCGACGCGCGCCTCCATAAAGGCGGTGGCGTCGTCATAACTGGTCAGACCATCGGTGATTTTCCATTCCATGGCGGCCTCATATCCGCCCAAAGCGGGCAGGGGAAGAGAGGTCAGGCCGCTTCGGCCAAACACTGTTGCAGCACCCGAGAATAGGTATCGACCCCTTGTGCGCCCGTCAGCAGGTATTTTCCGCCAAATACCATGGACGGCACACCAGAGATCCCCCGGCTGGTCCAGAACTGCTGTTTCTCTCGCACCAAAGCGATATGCTCCCCGGTCTCAAGCAACTGCCGCGCAGTATCAGGGTTCAGCCCGGCAGAAGTAACAGCCTGCAACAGAACCTCAATGTCGGAAACGTCCTGTTGCCGGGTGAAATACGCGTCGAAAAGCGCAAGTTTCAATTGATGTTGCAGGCCCTGACCTTCGGCCCAATCCAGCAACTGATGCGCCTTGAATGTATTCACGATCCGGCTGTCTTCATCAAAGTTGAAGGTGAACCCCAGTTCCGCCCCGATCGCCGTTAGCCTGTCGCGTGCCTGCTGGCTTTGTTCAGGGGTCGAGCCATATTTCTCAGTGATGTGTTCCCGCAGGTTCTGCCCTTCAGGCGGCATGTTCGGGTTCAATTCGAACGGGTGCCAGCGAAGTTGGGTTTGGATGCCCTGCTGTTTCAAAGCCGCATCAAGCTGGCGAAACCCTACTATGCACCACGGGCACACGACGTCTGACACGATATCGACTTGGATGATTGGGCGGGTGTCGGGCGAGGTCATCTGCGGCTCCTGTCAGATCGAAACTGTGTTGTTTACCGGCTTAGATAAGGCTGCCGCGTGGGATTTTAAACCAGCGTGTTTTTGCCTCTTCACATCGCGCGCGCCAACGTCTATACGCCGCTCTACCAAGTCACTGGCAGTGCGGTCGTGGCGGAATTGGTAGACGCGCAGCGTTGAGGTCGCTGTGGGGTAACACCCGTGGAAGTTCGAGTCTTCTCGACCGCACCATTTCACATTTTGATGTGAAATCCGCTAGAAACTCAAAGATAACAGATGTTTGCGGAGTTCGATAACCATTTTCGCGGTCATAGGCCAATGGGGCTTTGAAGGCCGCTTTTATGATGGTTTTCTTCACGAGTAGTGATCCGTTTACATAGATGTTCCAAGGGCTTGAGAGGAATTCTCGCAAGAGTTCGATAATTTCACTAAGGCTGCGTGTGGGTTTGGTGGTGTGGGACAGCTTATCGGTCAGCAGCAGCTTGTCTTCTTCCAGCTTGGCGATCTTGGCTTCAAGCGCGGCCATTACCTTGGGATTCGAAGTCTCGATCATGCGCTCAACCAGCACATCTTGCTGCTTGTCCAACTCTTTGTGCTGGCGTTTGATTTCTGCCTTCGTCTGCTTGGCTTGATCCCCGCGCTGATCCCAAGCATCTTTCAACATGGACATCGCGATATCGAGCAAGTTTTTGCTTGGGGTCAGAGACCGCAAGATCGCCTCAAAGCCTGTGTCTATTTTCTCTGCACGAATACCTTTGCGGTACTCAGAACAGCCTTTCCTCTGGCAATTGTAGTAGGGGTAGCGTCTGCCGGTAGCGCTCCGGGCATGGTACGCGGTCATGGGTTTGTCACAACACGCGCAGTTCACCGCGCCGCGTAGTGGGAAGTTTTCGTTGATGTCAGGACGCTTCGCCGCAACGCTCCTGCCACTACGCCGCTCTTGAATAACCTCATAGGTTTTGAGTGAGATCAAAGCCTCATGATGTCCTTCGCGGCGCGTGATGCCCCACGGCTCATGCTCAACATAGCCCGCATAGATTACGCGGTTCAGCATATCCGTCACCTTCTGCTGACGGATTTTCCCATCCGGCAGGTCTTTGGGAAAGTCAGGTTGGCTTTCTAAGAACCGTCGCACATCCGCCTGTGCCGAGAACCGACCAGAGGCATAGCCTTCCAATGCTTCCTTGATGATGGTCGCGACGGGTTCAACGCGGGTCAGCAATTTGCCATGCGATCCTGTCTTCTTGTACTCGTATCCGATAGGGGCAGCGAAGACGGAATAGCCGTTCATCATTCGCCCTTTCATGCGGTTGGAGGTTTGTTCCGCGTTCTTTTCGCGCTGATGCTGAGCCACAGACGCCAGCATGTGTTCCACGAGCCGCGAGTCGCTGTCCTCACCAAATTCAATGGACGGGCTTTCCAGAATGCCGCCCGCATCGCTGAGCGTTTCGCGCAGGGCAATATGAGCCTGCACGTTGCGGGCAAAGCGGCTGATGTCGTCAATGATGACCACAACGCTGTCCTTGGGGTGCAGACGCAGGAAGGCCAACATGCGATCCATTGCGGGGCGGCGTTCGAATTTGCCGGACATATCGTCCATGAACACCTCAACCACATCATAGTCTTTGTAAGTGGCGTATTCCCGACAACGGTTTTCCTGAGAGGCGAGGCCATCACCTTCGCGGACCTGCTTGGCCCCAGACACTCGCGCATAGATCACAGCCTTTGTTGGTTTTGGTGTTACTCCTGCCATTGGTCCTCCTCTGCGCGGGTCTGCGCCCATTTGTTGTTCAACAAGGATACCAAATCCGCGGAATCCTGATCCAATGCTTCTTCATCTTCTCCACAGATTTGCGGGATGGGGTGCAGGTCGTAACCGAGATCGACAAACATCACGACGATGGACCACAGAGTTTCGATCAGTTCCTGTTGCTGATCCAAAGGCATGTCGCTGTCTTCCAGCATTGCCGCGTAGACTTCCCAATCTACCGAGAGGCTGGGTCGAATAGGCATATCTTTTTTTTATCTGGCGGACAGGTCATGCACGCGCTCCTTTCTCTGAAATGTTTTGGTGATGGGTTCGTTCCACTATGGTCTCGCCATAGACTGAAATGAGAACAAATATAGAACATATAACCACATCATCTTGCCCCACGCAAGAATAATTCTTCAATCATCCTATGCGCTTAGATGTGACCTTACCGTGGCAGGCACACGATGGTCTCAGGTGAAAGGAGGGTGTAAACGGGTGATCGAGAGTGTTGAAACGATTATCCGATGGGGTTTTCCGGCCAGTTCTCACGGCCATGACGCACACGCAAAATTCTCACCATCCGGTTATCGTCAACCAGATAGATGATTACATGCGCATGCACCGGATGGATGCGGACGGGTGGGGTGATTTCATCTCGCAGACGAGCCATCTCTGGATTGTCGGCAATCAGTTCAATCGTTTGGTCTATTTTGTCCTGATAGGCTTCGGCCTGTATGACGCCAAAGTCTTGAACGCCATCAATATAGATTTGGATCAGATCGGCTTCCGCCTTTGCAGAAAGGCGATAGTTCATTCCGATGCAGCAATTCCAGCCTGTTGTCTGGCAATAGCGCGAATTTCCGAAAGGGATTTGTTGCTGTCTTCGCTGGCCATTGCTTCATCGACCAGACGTTGCATAGCTGCGATCTTGGAGGCACGGTCCTGATCATGGCGGATGAGGTCACGCATGTATTCACTGGCGTTGTCGTAGCGCCCGGATTTCATCTGCTGTTCCACCCAATCCCGCATGGGGTCGGGCAGGGAAATATTCATGCTGGCCATATCTGGTCCTCCTACGCATAGTATGTCACAAAATGACAAATATTGCCATAGGAACATAATCCTGATGTCATTTGAACCAAAGAGTAAGGCGCATAAAGCGAAGCTTTACAAAGCCCTAGTCGCGGCAGCGGAACTGGCAAATGAACCGTTTGATCAGTTCCTGCAAACTCCGTTCGATCCGGCTTGGAACCTTGCGGACAACTATCGGCGTAACCTGCAACGGGGGGAATATTCAGCGATACGGGCGAAGGTGCTGTATGACTTCCTGCTCAGTCATCACTTCAATATCGCGCATTTGGAAGCACCGGAGATATTCCCACAAACGCCTGAGATGAGGTGGCGAGAGATATTAGATGAAATGGCGACATCAGATCGGTTTCGATTGGCCTTGGTGTCGACGGCGATGGGGATCATTGAGCGCGAAAGCCACTTGAAATCAGCGGACACTGCTATTCGGCTTGGTGAGCGCTTTTGCTTCGAGCTCGATAGTGAGGCTGATGGGCACGTGGTTGCATTCCAGGGTGTGAGGGGGCAATGGCATAACATCCCGCTCGGCTCAGACGGTGAACCATGCGCTGAAATTCAAGCGGGTCAAAATCGCCTGCCAAAAACGATGGAAGGGAAACTTGATCCGCTGACTGAAAGCCAAGACCAAGGTTTGCATGAATTTGTACTTATTTCCAGCGATACCCCTGATATTCCAGCAAATATTGTTCAACTGAATATCTGGGTGAAAGAACACAACTGCTTAGTCCATAAAACTATGGCCAGATTCAGAGCGTAAAAGTACCAACCCAACGCGATTTACTGGCTGCGGGTTGGGTTCATTGAATTGAGTCAATATCCAAACAAGTTCTTTAGGCATACGAACAATGATGATGAAATAGCCCAAGTCAGCATCGCTACGGTTGCGACAGCCGCGAGCAGCAATACTCTTGCGAGACCCCGAATGATCTTCCAAGTGGGTCGCCAATTGGGGTGTTTTATTTCTGTCTGATCGCTAAATGTACCAAGAGGTGCCGTGAGGAAACGATCCCAAAGACCTCCACGATCCAGTTGAGTTCGTATATTTTTGGGTTCCAGTGCGGAGGAGTGAGAAAACAGCTGACTGTGCACGTTTTTTACACACAAACTATTGAAACCCAAGTAACCCGCAGGGCCTGAATCCGGGATAGCAAATTGTGCAACCCTCACGGGTAGGTCCTTCCCGCCGCTATGGCAAAGCACGGCTTCGACACGACCTGCGGCTATGTGTCTTTCCCAGTCATATTGGGGGGAGATTACTGATCCGACGCAAATCACTCTGCCGAACTTCTGATCCGAAAACTCCTGGGACAACAATAACTTTGAAAATAAGAGGCTACCGAAACTGTGGACGATCACATCGGGTGGTTCCGTTCGCGCTGACTTCTTTGAGTTCTCAATAGCAGATAAAATTTCTGCACCCAGCTTTCTGACCAGCTTTTCATGACGGAAACGAAAAAAAATCCCCAACCGTTCAAATCCATACTTGTAGATTAGAACTGGTGCGGCATACGCAAGTTTGTTTGAAATGCGCCAACTTAGTTCTTCTTGCCAAGGCCCCCTAGTGTTGAAGCCGTGAATGACTATCATCCAGCGAATGTCTCTACTTATTGGTGAACGAGTACTGTAGTGCCGCTGCTCAAGTGGTTCACCAGCATCTGCAAAGCTCTGGTCGCATACATTACATTTTTCTGCTTCAAGTTCTTCGCCTGTCAGCGGTCTCGATACTCCAGCTTTTTCACACGGTTCCGATGAGCAGTACTGGGCATCAGTGGAAAAGATTATTCCTTCTTCTAGAAGCTCCTCGAGAAGTGTAATCACTTCTTCAGTGCTGACTTTGTATGAGGCATCTTTTCTTATCAGGTCAGGGTCTAGTACTGATGATGTGTTGGTTTCCAATCTTGATTGAATAACCTCAACCAACTGTTCATCGTGACGACCAATGTATCTGGCAGGGTCAATTGTCATCTTGACGAATTCACTTCGTGTACAATCAAACCAACGTCTTCTCGTGTGCACTGAGCCCAAATTCTAATGCGGGAGTCCGTTCCTGAGCCCTCAACCTTTACTTGCCGAGAAAGGCCAGGCAGATTTTCTGAGTTGAAATGAAAAATTCCATCCGATGACGAAAACTGGTTTGCATCAATGCCGTTTTGAGCTTGCCGAATTGCCTCGATATCGTGAATCCCAGTTTGTGGAGCGGTTGCAACCAAATTGACATGACCTCCGTCCACGTTCATCTTGACTGAGTTAACCTTCAGCTCTGGTTTTTGATTGAGCTTGCTGAATGAGCTGCTTAGAGAAATTTTTTGCAACGGAGTGTCGGTCACAGAGAAGGTGTCCAGGTCTGACCAAATTTGTGCAAGAATCTCATCGTGGACCCCACTTTCATTAGGGTGCGTGATGAATACTGCGCAGAACGGGCTCTCAAACTCCCAAACGAAACGAGCAATTTTTCTTTCCGATTTCTCTCTATAGGCTCGAAATTCATACTCATCGCCATTGATGTCTTGTCTATAGTCTTTTGCCTTCGAACGTACCCAACTGTCTCTTCCTTCTCTCCACCCCAAGGACAGTTCTGTATCGCTCAGGGTTGCAGTTTTGAGGGTCTGGACGTGTCGCGGTTTGCTGCCGCTCCTTTGATAGCATTTATTGCAGCAAAGGAGACGAACTATGGGACTGAAACGGACGGACGAATTTC